>CATPBS010000259.1 GCA_955652715.1 uncultured Candidatus Udaeobacter sp. | reverse complement strand
GAGTTGATGGTTGAGAGATCGACCATGGCCGAATCGCCAGCGGATTCCTTGTCCGCCGCCAGCAACTATCAACCATCAACTAAAAGATTCACAAATCTCTGCGAAATCGTCGCGAAGCTGCGCGCACCGGGGGGCTGCCCATGGGATCGGGAGCAAACGCACGAATCGCTGTTACCTGCGTTGGTCGAAGAGGTATACGAAGTTGTGGAGGCCGCACGCGCGAAAGACGACGCGCACTTTCGCGAGGAGTTGGGCGACCTTCTGCTTCTGGTTGTGATGCACGCCGAAATCGCCCGAGAAGCCGGCCGCTTCAATATCGACAGTGTCCTGCGCGAGATTTCGGACAAACTGATTCGGCGACATCCGCACGTGTTTGGAATGAGCGATGCGCGCGATTCCGGCGCCGTGCTCAAACAATGGGAAGCGATCAAGCGGGCAGAGAAAAAGGCCGACTCACATTATCTCGCCAGTTTGCCTAAAGCGCTCCCCGCGCTGATGCGTGCGCAAAAAGCGCAATCAAAAGCGGCGCGGGTAAATTTTGACTGGACCGACGTGCGCGACGTGGTCGCGAAAGTCGAAGAAGAGCTTCGCGAGACGAAAGAAGCCGTCGCGTCGCAAGATCGAGCGAGAATGGAGGACGAGATTGGCGACGTGCTCTTCGCAGTCGTCAATCTGGCGCGGCAATGCAAAATCGATGCGGAAAGCGCGCTGCAAGGCGCCACGGACAAATTTTTGACGAGGTTCAATCACCTGGAAGACGAGCTGCAAAGGCGGGGCAAGCGACTGGGAGATGTCGATCTTCCGGAGATGGATGCGATCTGGGACAAGGTTAAGAAAAGGCCGAACGCCCAACGCTCAACTCCCAGCCTCTGAACCTCTGAAATTCGACGTTGGACGTTGGACGTTGAGCGTTCGACGTTTGCTTCCGGGAATGCTTCGGCGATATTTCGCGTCCCGATGAATTTGCTGATCAATCTCTGTCTGGCGTTCTTCGTGCTCGTGTCGGCGCTCATGGTGCTGGTGATCCTGATGCAACGGCCAAAGAGCGAAGGCCTGGGTGCGGCATTTGGCGGCGCCGTCACGGAGAATATTTTTGGCGCACAAACCACTAATGTGCTGGTGAAGTTCACGACGTGGCTGGCCGGCATTTTCTTCGCGCTCACGTTTGCGGTGTCGATTCTTTATGCTCACAGAAGCACGGCTGATAGCGCTTTCCGTCGCGAGTTGATGAAAAAGCAAGCCGCGTCGCAAAATTCGCCTTCGCCTGCGGCAGCGCAACGCTCGCCGGCCTCGTCGCCGTCGACTACGCCTATTCAGGCTTCACCAGGCGCTTCCGCTGCGCCTGATTCTGGCGCGGGCGCGTTGCCAGCCGGCACCACGACGCCAGCTTCAACCGCGCGATCACCAGCGAAACCGTAACACTGGTCTTTCGCCGAACGCCCTGCGGTTGGGGCGGATCGCTTGATTTCACGAAGAGCGTGAAATCAAAGAACTCGTATCTTGAGATTATTAACAGACCCGCGTCGGATTGATTTTGGCCGGATAGTTTGCGGAAAGAATTTCTATCGATAGAGCATGCGAATCATATTGATGCACAATCCGAAGGCCGGTCGCGGGAACCACACCAAGAGAGATTTGATGGCTGCGTTGGCCCAAAGCAGGGCACCAAGCGATTTATCAATCGACCAAGAAGAACAACCGCTACGTGTTTTTGGGCGTGAAATCATCGGCGAATCGCGTTATAGCAACATGAAACCGCGCAAGACTAAGATTGACAATGAGCTACGAATTACGGCATGGCGAAACTCTGGGCGACAATCTTCGCCGGATTTGCCGTAAACAAATCGAGGACGCCATCGCCGTTGCCAATGGCGAAACGAAAACCGACGACACGCCGGTGCACGAAATGCGCAAGCATTTGAAGAAAGCGCGCGCGGCGCTGCGACTAGTGCGCAAGGAGATCGGCAGCGGTCTCTTCAGGGCACAAGACTGTGGCCTGCGCGATGTCGGGCGGCTTACCTCGGAAATCCGCGATGCCGAAGCACGTTTGCAGACCGTGAGGCAACTTCAAGAAGTCACGCAACGCCATGGCCGCAGCGCGTACCGAAAACTCGAAGCGATGCTCATCTTGGAACTGGAAAATTTCATGGCCGCGTTCGCGGAGTGGCAAACACAGGCGGTCCCGATCTTAGAACAGGCGGCCTTGGCCGTCGATCGCTGGACCGTCGACCAATTCAACTGCCGTCAGCTCAGCTGCGCTGTGCAAGCAAGCTATAAGCGGGCGCGGAAAGCGCTGGCGGAAGCAACAGCAAATCCGAGCGCCGAAAATTTTCACGCGCTCAGGAGCAGGGCGAAAACGCTTTGGTATCAAGTACGCATCCTCCGGCCAGTCAATCTGGTCGTGTTAAAAACCTTGAGCGACGACCTTCATTCGTTAGGTGATCTGCTCGGTCGTGCGCACGACTTGAGTTTCCTCGGCGCAAGGTTGCGGAACGAACATGGAAAATCGAAATGGCAACGCGAAGGTCACAGGTTGCTTGCCATTATTGAAGTCAGCCAGACCGATCTTCAGCGGGGCGCGGCGGAGCTGGCGGAGCACTTTTTCGCCGAGCGCCCGCGCGATTTCGGCTCCCGCGTCACGAGCTGGCTTCAAGACTGGGAACGCAAATCATCGCACTCGCTGGCGGAAGCGCTGGTCACTTAGATTTTCGCGCGAATTTTGGCGAGAAAAGCCAGAGAAGTTTTCCTTCTTCGGACTCGGGATCGGTATCGACCAGGGCGACGCCGGCTTTGGAAAGTTTGAGTGAAGCGCCGGTCAATCCCGAAATGACAGTCGTAAAATCCGGTTCGTGGCCAACCAGCATCAATACTTTTGAGCGATGCCGCTTGAGTACGGTTCGCAACTCGCTCATCCCAAATCCGGGCTTGAGCAATTCGTCTTCACGCAGTTTGGCCTTTAGATATTCCGCGGCGATTTTCGCGGTCTGGGATGCACGCGGCAACGGGCTGGTCACAATCAAATCCGGTCGCACCTTCAGACGCGCGAGAAATTTCGCCACGTCGCGCATTTCCTTTTTACCGAAATCAGTGAGCGGGCGCTCATCATCCAATTTTTTCCAATCTGGCCAATCCGCCTCGCCATGACGAAGGAAATAAATTTGCATGTCGATCTTATACGCGTTGTTACAGGATCCGCCACTTTGGCCTGCGCGTCCGCGGGTCGATTTGCCAAAGGCGAACGCCACCAAGAAAAGCGTTTCGGTTGCGTCCAGGCTCAATCCCGGCCGGAAGCTGGTCGAACTTCTTCGCGCTCCCGCCGCCAAGAACGACATAATCGGCAATAAGCGATTTTTTCAACAACACGACCGCGCGAAGAACTTCACGTTTCCACTTTTTTTCCCCGAGCTGTTTCATCCCCGATTTGCCGAGGTAATCCTCGATAATGTCGCCGTTGCCGTACGGCAGATCGCCGAGCTCCAGCGGGAGCACGTTTGTTTCCCAAATCAATGTCGATCCCAACCCAGTGCCGAGTCCAAGAAACAACATGCGCCCGCCGCGAAAACTGCCAAGGGCCTGCATGGCTGCATCGTTGATAATACGGATCGGTTTGCTCAGCGACTTCTCGTAATCGAACCGTGTCCATCCCGGACCGAGATGTTTGGGTTCGCTGATGATGCGCCCATTCCGGACTGGCGATGGGAATCCCATCGAGACGGCGTCGAAGCTCCAATCCTGCAGCAGCGGTTTGATCTCAGCCATCATTTCGCGCGGCGTCAGGTCCGGACTAGATTTGAACTTTCGTTTTTGCGCGCGTGAAATCATTAACTTCACGTTCGAGCCGCCCACGTCGATGACGAGAATTCTTTTTTTCACGGCTTCTGCGACGGTCTCGCCGCCGCAGCCGAGTCTTCATGCACGACGCTGATCGGAACTAATTTGTCCGCGCGCTGTTTTTTCTTCGAGCCACTGAGCTTTTTTGTTCGCTCGCGAGAGACTTCACGGAAATGCCACTGCGCCTGGGCACGCGGCTCCGTGCCTTCGGGTTTCAAACGCCGGTACTTTCCATCGGGCTGCAACTCCCGCGCCTTAACGCGGTCGTGCAAAAAGCTCGGAAGCACTTCGTTGATAATCTGATCGCGCAACGCTGAGTTCTCGACGGGGAAGGCAAGCTCAATGCGCCGATAAAAATTTCGCGGCATCCAATCGGCACTTGAGAGAAAGACCTTGGGCTGGCCGGCATTCTCAAAATGAAAAATCCGGCTGTGCTCGAGAAAGCGGCCGACGATGCTGATGACGCGAATATTGTCGCTCAACCCGGGGATTTTTGGCCGCAAGCAACAGATACCCCGGACGATCAGATCGATGCTGACATCGGCGCTGGAAGCTTCGTACAGTTTCTCGATGATCTCCTGATCAACAAGTGCGTTTAACTTCGCAACAATGCGAGCCGGTTTGCCTGCCCGGGCGTTGTCTCGCTCGCGTTCGATTAATCGGACGAGACGGCTGTGCATATCGAATGGCGAGACCATCAATTTTTTTAGACCGGGATAACCGGCGAGGCCGGTAAGGGTATTGAAAACAATTGCTACTTCCTCGGTCAATTTCGGTTCGCTGGTGAGCAAACTAAAATCCGTGTAAATCCGGGCTGTGCGCGAGTGATAGTTGCCGGTGCCCAGGTGGACGTAGCGCCGAAGCTGGTCCGTGTCGCGGCGGACGATGAGCAGTGCCTTGGAATGCGTTTTTAGGCCGACCACTCCGTAAATGACGTGGGCACCGGCTTCCTCCAGACGCCGGGCCCACTGGATATTGCTTGCCTCGTCAAAGCGCGCGCGCAGCTCAACAATAGCAGTGACTTGTTTCCCGGCATTGGCTGCGTCGATGAGCGCTTCGACTATGGGCGAATCACCGCTGGTGCGATACAGCGTGATTTTGATCGCCAGCACCTGCGGATCCCGCGCTGCCGCCTCGATCCACTCGACAATTTGATCGAAACTGTCGTAAGGATGATGGAGCAGCACGTCCTGGCGTCGCAGTACTTCGAAAAAATCGACATGGGGTGGCAGTGCCGGATCGCGCGCGGGCTGAAATGGCCGGTCCTTTAGCTTCGCGAATGCATCGTTCGTCACGAGCGGCATGAGATGCGTCATCGAAAGTGGGCCGTCGAGTTTGTAAGCGTCAGCCTCCGTCAGGTCGAAGAACCTCAGCAGCAATTCGAGAACATCTTTTGGACAATCGGCTTCCACTTCGAGCCGAACAGCGTTGCCCCGGCTTGAGCGCCGCAGCTCCTGCTCGATGCTGCGCAGAAGATTTTCAGCTTCTTCCTCGTCGATATAGAGATCGCTGTTGCGAGTGACCCGAAACGCGTGCACTTCATCCAGGATCAAACCGGGAAACAATTCGCCGATATATTGTTTGATGAGTGAGGCGAGGTAGATGTACTCCCACGGCTCGTCTACACTTTTGCCGCGTGGCATAGCGATCAGGCGCGATACTGCCCTGGGCACTTGCACAATGGCGTGCAATGTCTCGCCACCCCGCTGCATTTTCGCACGCACCAGCAGATTATGACTTCGGTTCAAAAGATGCGGGAACGGATGGCTGGCATCCACGGCCAAAGGGGTAAGCATTGGAAGAACCTCCTGCTGGAAATAACGATGCGCCCATGCCGCCCGTTTCGCAGGCAATTCGGCCATCTCGCGCACGTAAATTCCGTTCTTTGCCAGCTCAGGTAGCAGTTCGTCCTTCCATAGCTTGCACTGCGTTCCCACCAGTTCGCGCACTGTTTTCTGGATGCGATTAAATGTCTCCGTCGGACTCAATCCGTCCGGACCGATCTCGCTGGTCTCGCTCTGCATCTGTTGTTTGATGCCAGCCACCCGGATCTCGAAAAACTCATCCAGGTTGGAACTGAAGATGGTAAGAAACTTTACCCGCTCGATAAGCGGCTGACTCGGATCCTGGGCTTCCTCGAGAACGCGGCGGTTGAACTCGAGCCAGCTCAGCTCGCGGTTGATGAAATTTTTTGGATCGCCAAAACGCGCGCGCGCGCTTTGTACGGCCTCTGGGGGGGCGATCGCGCTGCTTTCCTCTTCGCTTTGAGCAGTGGCCTGAGCTTCCGCCATCTCTCAAAGATCGGCAATTAACTGCGCATACGCAACGTCCGCCGTCTCAGACGGACGCCGCGACAGTTTGATGCCTGATGTCTTCGGCTGCTGCGGCGTAAACTGCGTCTTCGGCGATATTCGTGGCATGATCGCCCACGCGCTCGAGGCAACGGCTGATGAAAATGAGATTCAAGTATCCCCGCAATTGATCCGGATCCTTCGCCATGCGCTCGACTAGTTTGTGGCTGGCCATGCGGTTCAATTCATCCAGCTTTTCATCACGCGGAACGACTGCACGTCCAAGATCGACGTCCTCACGCACGAAGGCATCCACGCTGTCTTTGAACATCGACATGGCATGGTCGTACATCGGCTTTATCAGTTCGACTTCGGGCAGGGGCGGATGCCGATTCAGCTTCCGCGCGCGCCGCGCAATTGTGGTCGCCTGATCGGCCATGCGCTCAAGATTCGAGGAAAGTTTCATGGCGGAGACGACGCGGCGCAGATCAGAAGCGACCGGTTGAAAGCGCAATAGAATGTCCACTCCGTCCTTATCGATTTGTTTTTCCAGCTGGTCGATTTCTTCGTCATCGGCGATTGCATTCGCGCAAAGATTGTCGTCGCGATTGATCAGACCCTTCATGGCCCGCTCCAAGCTGCGTTCAGTCAGGCCAGCCATCATAAGCACGTTGTTGCGCAGGGCCGTGAGCGACTCATCGAATGTCCCAAGAATGTGCCTGTGTGCGATCATCGTTTATCGATCTTTACCTTTCTTCGTCATTAACCAAATCGGCCAGTAATATAATCTTCGGTCTGTCGTTCGCTTGGATTTGTAAAAATCTTCGTTGTTGGCCCAAACTCGATCAGCCGTCCGAGGTAAAAAAACGCGGTGTAATCGGAGACGCGGCCCGCTTGCTGCATATTGTGTGTCACCGTCACGATCGTGTAGCGCGCCTTGAGTTCGTAGATCAACTCCTCAATCTTGGCCGTGGCGATCGGATCGAGCGCTGAGCAAGGCTCATCCATCAAAATTACCTCCGGCTCCACGGCGAGCGCGCGCGCGATGCAGAGCCTCTGCTGCTGCCCGCCGGAAAGACTTGTGCCTGGTTTGTGCAGATCATCTTTCACCTCATCCCAAAGCGCGGCCATTCGGAGTGATTTTTCCAAACGTTCGTTGAGGAATTTTTGGTTGCGCACTCCGTTCAAACGCAGGCCAACGATGACATTTTCGCCAATCGTCATTGTTGGAAAGGGATTTGATTTTTGAAAGATCATGCCGACCCGGCGGCGAACAATTGCGGGATCGACGTTTTTCGAATAGAGGTCCTCGCCTTGAAGGAGGACCGTTCCTTCCATCCGCGTCTTTGGCACCAGTTCGTGCATGCGATTGAGAGCCCGGAGAAACGTTGATTTTCCGCAACCGCTCGGCCCAATGATCGCGGTCACGGCATTCGAAGCGACGTCGAGCGTCACATTATCAATGGCACGCTTCTCGCCGTACCAGATCGAGAGATTCTTCACCTGAAAAGTTAACGGTGGCGCTGGCTCGATGCTGGGGGGCGGCTGGGCAAGCGGTTCGACGCGCTCGGTAACGCTTTGCTCGGGTGTTGCCATAACTAAATTATCCATTTGCGAATGGTCTACACAACCGACGACGCCCGTCCTCGAGTCAGGATCCTTACAAGCACATTAACGCAAAAAATTCCGGTGACCAGCACGAGAGCGCCAGCCCAAGCCTGGCGATGCCAATCGTCATAGGGAGATATTGCATAGGTAAAAACCTGCAATGGAAGCGCGGCGATGGGTTGATTGAGGCTGTGGTTCCAGAAACGATTACCGAAAGCGGTAAAAAGAAGCGGGGCCGTTTCACCACCCACGCGAGCTAGCGCGAGCAGAATCCCGGTGATGATTCCCTTGGACGCGGTCTTCATTACAATGTGGACGATCGTTTTCCAGCGGCTGACGCCGAGCGCGAGCGCAGCTTCGCGGTATCCGTTTGGTACAAGCAGAACAACTTCCTCAGTTGTGCGCAAGATCAGTGGAATCATGATCAGGCCCAGCGCAAGACCGCCAGCGTAAGCCGAGAACCCTTTGACACGCAAAACCACCAGACCATAAACCACGACACCCCAGGTGATTGATGGAACGCCGTTGAGCACGTCCGCCAGGAAGCGGAGAACAGAATTGATCCGTGCCGAGCCGTATTCCGCGAGGTAAACTCCACCCAAGACGCCAATTGGTATTCCGATCGCGCCAGCGAGAGCGAGCAATTCAAGCGAGCCGACGATTGCATTCGCCATGCCGCCGCCTATCGCTCCAACCGGCGCTGGTAATTTCGTGAAAAAATCCCAGCTCACTGAACTGGCGCCGTTGACGACAAGATGAAAAAATACCAGACCCAGCGGTGTTATCACAAGAACGGCCGAAATGAAGGCGATAGCCGATGCCAGCCCGCTTTTGATTTTCCGCCAGATGTGGCTGTCTGATCGTCTCATAGACGTGGTTACTGCACCGCGCGTGTGGTCGAAGCAGTGGTAATGGTCCGCAAAAGCAATTGAGCGAGAAGGTTCACCAGGATCGTTATTCCAAACAGAACCAGCCCGATTTCGAATAAAGCCTGAAGATACATATCGGTCGTCGCTTCGGTGAATTCATTGGCAAGCACGCTGGCCAGCGTATATCCGGGCTTGAATAGCGACGCAGCGATCTGCGGCGTGTTGCCGATCACCATCGTGACAGCCATCGTTTCGCCAAGTGCGCGTCCCAAGCCCAGAATCACTGCGCCGAACAACCCTTTCTTGGCATAACTGAGTACCGCGATGCGGGTCGCCTCCCAGCGGGTCGCTCCAAGGCCATAGGCGGCTTCCCGTTGCAAATCCGGTACACTGCGCAGAATTTCGCGCGAAACCGATGTGATGATCGGCAGAATCATCACTGCGATAATAATGCCGCCGGCGAGCATGCTTGGCCCGTAGATCGGCCCACTGAAGAACGGCGTCCAACCGAAGACTCTCTTGAGGAACGGAAACGGATAATCGCGCAGCCACGGAATCATCACGAAAATGCCCCAGAGTCCGAGGATGACACTCGGAATTGCGGCTAACATTTCGATCAAAGACACGAGCGGCTGCCGAAGCCAGAGCGGAGCAAGCTCAGTCAGATACGCTGCTGTTGCGATACTCAAGGGAACCGCGATCAACAGTGCGATTAGAGAAGAAACGAGCGTTCCGTAAATGAAGGGCAGCGCGCCGAATTGCTCCGCGACTGGGTCCCAGGTTGATGTGACGAGGAAATGAAAACCGAATTTCTTGATAGCGACCGAAGACCCAATCCAGAGCTGCCAACCAATCAGGGTAATCAGCACAACCACCACCAGAGCCATCGCGAGCGTAAGCCACTCGAATGCCTTATCCCCAAAGCGGGATGGAGACGCCATCCGTGCTTGGACGGAGCGCTCTCCCACCGCTATCGATGCGGCCACAGCCATAAAACTTAATACGTTGATTAGCAGCGGCAGGCCGCTGCGGTACACCCCTTCGTTACGTTTTGATCTCGTCGATTCGCTTCAGGACGCGTTGTTGAACATCGTCCGGCAGCGGCGCGTAGTTTAGATCCTTGGCCATTCCTTCTCCCTTCGTCAGCGCCCATTTCAGGAATTCGACCAATTTTTTTCCCTTGGCCGCATCTTTCTGCTGCTGGTAAACCAGCAACCAAGTCGCGCCTGCGATTGGATACGCATCCTTGCCCGGCGCGTTTGTCATCGAGAACCGGAAGTCATCCGGAATATCGGCGGTTGCGAGCGCCGCGGTCACCGACTCAATCGTCGGTTTCACGAATTGACCCGCCGAATTTTTGACCTCTGCGTACGGCATTTTGTTTTGGACCGCGTAAATCAATTCCACGTAGCCGATCGCTCCCGGCGTTTGCTTCACTTGTCCCGAGACGCCTTCATTTCCTTTTCCGCCGATGCCGGATGGCCAATTGACGGATGTATTGTTACCAGCCTTCTGCTTCCACTCTGCGCTGACTTTACTCAAATAATCGGTAAAGATAAATGTTGTGCCGCTGCCATCAGATCGATGCACCACGACGATGTCTTGATCCGGTAGCTTTGCGCCCGCGTTCAGCGCCGTTATTTTTGGATCGTTCCATTTTTTTATTTGGCCGAGATAAATTTCGGCGACGGCCTCTCCATCGAGTTTTAGACTCGGATTGCCCGCCAAATTGTAGGTGAGCACGACCGCGCCGGCGACCGTCGGAATATGCAGAATTTTCCCCGGAGCTTTGGCCAAGTTGTCATCGCTCATTGGTCCATCCGACGCGCCGAAATCGACCGTTTGTGCCAGGATTTGTTTTTGCCCCCCGCCGGAACCGATCGATTGATAATTGAACCGCACGGAAGGATCGACCTTCGCGTATTCGTCAAACCATTTGGAGTAAATGGGATACGGAAACGTCGCGCCTGCGCCGTTGATCATCATCTGCGCCCATCCTGTCGTGCTCAGCCCAAATGCGATTGTGAGTCCAAGAAGGATTTTTGACCTGTAGGATTTCGTCATGCAACGAGATTGCCCCAGGCCGATTCAGCTGGTCAAAATCTTTACTGTTACGTTTGTGTGACGATCGGCAGAACCACGCGAATCGTCGTGCCTTTTTCGCTTTCGCTCTCCGCTTCGACGTGACCGCCATGGAGTTGCGCGATGTGTTTCACGATCGCCAGGCCGAGACCGGTTCCCCGAATGGTTTTGGCGGTGCGCGCCTTGTCGACGCGATAGAAGCGCTCGAAAACGCGCGGCAAATCTTCTTTGCTGATGCCGATGCCGTCATCGCTCACACTCAGCACGATTTCTTGATCGCGCCGCCGAGCCACCAGCCTAATCTCGCCGTGCTCACGCGAATATTTCACGGCGTTATCGAGCAAATTGTACAGAGCTTCCTGTAGCCGCACCCGGTCAGCGCGAATCGTGGGGAAGTCGGGCGGAACATCGACAATTACGTTGAGCTGTTTGTTTGCGAGCTTCTTTTCCCAATCGTGAGTCATTTCTCCGAAGAAGCTCGACAGATCGACGTTGCCCAATTGCAAATTGGGATTGGGCGATTCCAATTGCGCAAGGGTAAGCAGGTCCTCAGCCAGCGAGTCGAGGCGTTTGGAATGACGTTCCATGACTCCCAGAATCCGCAAGAACTCCTCGCGCGATGTCTCCGGGTTATCGAGCAAGGTCTCGATGTAGCCCCGCAAGATTGACAATGGCGTGCGCAATTCGTGCGAGACATTAGCGACAAAATCCCGCCTGACCTGATCCATCTTCTTCAGCTCGGTGATGTTGTGAAATAAGACGAGTGCTCCGGTGAGTTCGCCCGCGTCGTTCCTTGTCGCGACGGCGTAGAGCTCGATTTGTGAACCGTCCAGGGT
>CATPBS010000258.1 GCA_955652715.1 uncultured Candidatus Udaeobacter sp. | reverse complement strand
GCCACCGTCGATTTCAGTTCAGTGATTGTCGCTACCGGCGGCGCAGCGTGGCACTTCGATAAGAACGGCAAGATCCACTGGGTGTGGACCGCTCAACCATAGAAAAGATAGGTTGGCCGGATTTCGCGAAGTTCTATTCTGCAAAACAAAACTCGTGAGCCGTCGCTGAGCGCTTGATCACCCTGCGCGACGAACCCACACTGGGAGCGACTACGGAAGTTTAGCAATAATGTGTAGTGACAGGGACGTGACATTCACCGTCCACCGAAGAGCCTCCGGAACGATTTGAACAACCGGCCGGGGAAGTTTGCGGCCTTTTGGGGCAGACCCGGGACCTGCTGTGCAAACGGCCATTGCGAACCGCCATGCACCTGGCACGCAGCAGTCGGCACTTTGTCTGCGGGTAAATCGATGTCGTAAGCGCTCTCAGCCGCCGTACATCCTGTGGTGGCAAGCTGATTGGAAATGGAACAGACCGTCGCGTGTTGGATCGGCATGCTTGGTTGCAATGGCTCGGCTGGATAATGTTGCGCCGCTTTGTTCATTACCTGTGTCCACACTGGCAACGCCAGAGCAGCGCCATAGCCGTGTGGGACAATCGTTGTCGGCTGATCGAATCCGACCCAAACACCGCAGGTCAGCGTGCTGGTATAACCCACGAACCAGGCATCTTTGTAGTCATTGGTAGTGCCGGTCTTGCCTGCCGCAGGCAATCTGAAGCCGAGTGAGCGCGCGCTGGCGGCAGTGCCCTTGGTCAAAACTTCTTCCATTAGCTGCGAAGTCATCCAAGCTGCGCTTGGGTCCAACGTGGGCACAGAGATATGCGCAGTCCGATAAATCGGTTTGTGCTGCTGATTGTCGATGCGCTCAATGATGTAAGCCTGCTTGCGCAGTCCGGCATTGGGAAAGACAGAGTACGCCGCAGTTAGAGCTTTCAGGTTCGTCTCGAACGAGCCAATGTAGATCGCCGGGCCACTCGGAATGTTTTGAGAAACGCCGAGATCGTTAGCCACCTTTTGCACCGCATCGAGCCCGGCGAATTGTCCAACCCGCACACTCATTGTGTTGCGTGAATGGATGAGGCCGTAGGAGCAAGGCATTATGCCGCCGTACGTGCCGTCGGAATTTGCGGGGGACCAACTCCCCGCGCCCTCGATTTCACCGGGTCGAATCGGGCCATCGCTGATCGCAGCACCGGGCAACAGCCCATGATTGAAGGCAATCGTGTACACGAATGGCTTGAATGCCGAACCAACCTGCCGGTTTGCCGGAGTGAGCGCCCGGTTGAATTTGCTTTGCGCGTAATCGCGCCCGCCAACGAGTGCGCGAATGCCGCCGCTGGCATTGTCGATCAAAACCACCGCGCCCTCGAGGTAAGGCATGGCTGAATCCCCTTCTCCGTTCTCCGGTGGTTTGTAATTCGCTTTAAGCGGATGATGGAAATTGGATTGGTGCTCGATCTTTGTGAGTTGCGTCTCGAGCGCATCCTGTGCGGAGCTTTGCACGGCCGGATCGAGCGTCGTATAGATCGACAGGCCGCCATTATCGATCTGATCCTGCGTTAACAACAGATTCAGATCACGCTGCACCGCGTCCATTGCATAATTCTCCTGAATAAAAGGCATACGCTTCGGATGTGGCGTGATTTTCGCCCGCTTGGCATCTTCGGCTTCTGCCGTCGAAAGTTTTTTCAACGCCACCATCCGATCCAGAACGATGTTGCGTTGAATCCGCGCGCCTTCCGGGTTTCTCAGTTGTGAAAAACGATTCGGGCCGCGGATCAATCCGGCCAGGAGCGCAGCTTCGGGAAGATTCAGCTTTGAGGCGCTCTTTCCAAAGTAAGCTTGTGAAGCGGTCTCAACCCCATAACAACCGTTGCCGAAATAAATCCGATTAATATAAAGCTCGAGAATCTGCTGCTTGGTAAACTGGCGCTCGATGCGCAGCGCCACCATTGCTTCCAGTATTTTCCGGCTGAGGGTGCGGCCACCGAGTGGAAGGCTATTTCGGGCAAGCTGCTGAGTGATACTGCTGGCGCCTTCCTTGGCTGAGCCGCTCGTGATGTCGCGGACTAAAGCGCGCAAAATCCCGCGCCAATCAATACCCTTGTGCTCGTAAAAACGAGCGTCCTCGCGCGCTAACACCGCAGTGATGAAAAACGGCGAGACTTCGCTCAGAGAAACTTTGAGACGGTTCGCGCCAGCTAGACGGCTGTAATTTTTCCATCGACATCGTAAACCGTGTTGCGCTCCGGCATTTCGCCGACGTTCTTCATGTCGAAGGTCTGCGCCCATGTCCCGTAAAAGAGAAAAACGGCGAAGCCGCCAGCCGCGAGTAATATCAGCAGCGCGACCTTCCAGCCGTATCGAAAAAGAATGTTCCCGCGTCTTCTCTTTGACGATCGAAGACGAGCGAACAATTTCATCGCTGAAAGGTTAAAAAAGTTAAAAGAGTTACAAGGTTAAAAACAGCTTAACCTTTCTGACTCTTTGACCTCTCAGCGGCTCACCTATTCAACTTCTTAACGTTGCAACCCTTTTAACAAATCACAGATTCAGCTTCACGACACCCTCGTGTTCTTCGGTCGCACAAGGCGCGTTTGTCGGAACGTCTGTCGCAGCGTCGCTCGGCTGGGCGATATTATTATCGATCAAGTACCGTTCGACTTCCTCGCCGCTAACGTCGGCGAGCATCTGCCCATTGATTTCGACACAGGGCGAAAGCGGCTGCCCGCTCTTGGTCTCCATTTCCCACCGGAACGCCGGATTCTGGATAATGTCCTTTTCTGTGTATGGAAGATTGTATTTGGCCAACACGGCGCGCACACCGGCGCTCCAGCCACAATAGGTCTTCAGATATGCGGTGATTTCTGGCGTTTGCATCCTCAGAGTATATCACAACTTCGGAACTTGTAATCTCGCCATGAAGTTTCAGCCGTCATGATCTAAAGCTGCTGACCGCCGCCGCACGTTGCTAAAAGGTAAATTGCAGAGAGCTTTACAGGTTTTCGATTTCCCTTCGCAGGTCTTCCTTCGATTTGCCGAGTGTCTTTTGCAGCCGGCCAAGAAGTTCCTCATCCTTTCCTTCGGCAAATGTAAGATCGTTATCGGTTAGTTGACCGTACTTTTGTTTCAGTTTGCCTTTCACTTCATTCCAACTGCCTTTGAATTGTAGTTTGTTCATGGTGATAAAAGTTTCGCACGCGCAACTAAGATCAGATGCCTCGTGCGATGAAAGACCATGCACGCGCATAGCAATTCGCACGCGAAACCCTTTGGCACAACAAATGGAGGAGACGTCGGCCGCCAGAAGGGCAATTGCGCGGGCTTTCCAGCAGGAACGGGACGCAGGACACGCGCCACCTCACTGGCGAACTGAAGGAAAGAGGCTGAGACAGGCGGCCAAGCTTCGCGCTGAAATACGATTCAATTTGTATGAAGAAATACATTTGTCTGCTCGCCGGCCTTGCATTGTTAGTAGCTTGCGAGCAAAAGGAAACCACCGTGACTAATCCACCTGCAGAGAAGAAAGAAAGTAACACCACGGTGATAAAAGAATCTCCAGCCGCTACGACCACGAAGGAGAAAACTGACATAAACATCAATACGTCACCTTCGCCGTAGACGCGAACTCACGCCATCTGCCAACTCTGCACGAGAGTTGCCGGTAACTCTTGTCGCTAGGATCGCGAGCGCGTTCGTCGCACGTATTGGACGAACTCACACTTTGTGCCGTAACGGCTGTAGCGCATGAGTTAGTTTTTGCAAACCTAACTCCAGCCGCGTCTTCACTGTGCCAAGAGGAGCGTGCGTCGCGGCGGCAATTTCCCTGTGACTCAGTCCCTTGAAGAAAGCCAACTCGACCGCCTCGCGTTGAAGTTGGGGCAATGCACGGATGTTTTTCTTCAAGAAGTGGCGGAGGTCATTCAAAATGAATCCTTCAGCGGTGTCGCGACGCGGAGTTTGTGAATCTTGCATCACTCGTTCCTCGTAGCGTTCTCTCGCACGAGAATAGGCCTGACGCCGGCGTAATCGGTCGATAGCGCGACGGCGCGCAATAGTAACCATCCAGCCAAGCGGCTTGCCCGCCTTCGGCGAATAACGACCTGCTTCTTCCCAAACCTGAAGAAAACTTTCCTGCAAAACATCATCGGCTTCGGCCTCTCCATGAACGACGCCATCGATCGTCGCTCGCAGTCTTTTATTGTACCGGCCATACAACTCTGTGAGGGCGTCATGCCGCCGGTGCGAAATATGTTTCATCAACTCCTCGTCCGGCACCGCTGCGACGCCCGGCTGATCAAGAGTAGAGTCGATCATATGCGCTGGCCGTGTTCCCGCAGCACTGACACAGGCGGAGTGCGTTCGTGCTTTTTACCGGCGGCATGCCACCAGTCCGATTCAACTACGTGAGAGACCAGCGGCGTTGTTGGGTAGATCCACAGATGCGGCCCCGAATTGCAGCCTTCGGTCGGACAGCGCAATTCATATTTGCGATTGCGCAAGCGGCGGATTTCCGCCTGGCGGCCGGTAAATCTTCTTTTGCAGAGAATGCAAAGACGCTCGTCGTCGAGCGACCTCCAGTTTCTAAATCGATCTTCAGCACGCAGGACCGAGAGCCGATCGTCGAGTTTGATATGGGCAATCATAGTGCAAAAAGCAGTCTGCTCATTGCATCGAAGCGCACAATCGGGGCGGTGGATGATTGTGTGATCGGGTAAAATCCTACGAAATCAGATCTGTCCGGGTGTGTGAATTGTCAGTCCGCATTGTGCGAGAGATGAATTCTGCTGCACGCGCACCTTTGCCTTTCTCATCGCAAATGAGATGGGAAGAGTGACGAATTAACGAACACTGTCCCGCGGAAGGCGAATCCGCAGGCCCGCATGAGTTGGAGAGGTCAGGTTTTAAGAACCCCGCTTGAAATGGAATGCGAGCTTTCTCAATCGCGATGCAATCCCGTTGTGCCCTGCATGGGGGTGCACGGGCCCTCCATTGCCGCTACTCGCCGAACTCAACACCGAAGCTTTGGGTTCTTCGGCAGCCATCATCTCCACCTTGGCGAGGATTTCATCCGTCGGCAGCACCCAATCCATTGGAATTGAGTTGCAGCGATCCGTCGGACAACTGAGCCGCAGCGGTCCGTTGCCGCGTGTTCCGCCCGCTATCTGGATTTGCCGGCCAGTAATAATTTTACTGCAAACGAGACAGTAACGTTTGTCGTCCAGCGAAGGCCACTGGCGAAATTGGTCGATCCGGCGCAGCGCATCTAGTTTATCTGCGTCGGACAACGTAATTGGAGCAGATAACGCCACGGTTCAACGTATACGTTTCGTGTGAGTCATCGCACAATCGGGCGCGTGGCGGATTCTCCTATCGGTGAAAATCCTATCGGTAGTCAGCGCGCTGCGCCACGTGCCTACCGTGCCGTCGATCCGACTATAGTAAGAACCACATCCAATTCCGCCGAGGCATGCGTTTCTAGACGGAAATGAAGAAAGATAATGCTCAAGTCTCGCGTGGGTGCCGCGTTATGGATTATGCAGCGACAGCGATGGAACAAATGAAGCTTTATTGCACAGCTCACCCCAGCAGCCCGTCGGCCGTTCGCCGTCCTCGACTGTCTTTTCGCAGCGAGCTTTGGATCGCATTGCTGGGGCCAACCATGGAAGAAGGCATTGTTGGGATCGGACCTACTGTCGCGGCAGCCCTGCGCGCGTTCGATGTACAATATTTGGCCGGAGTGCGTCCATCGAGCCAGGCAATCGGATCTCGTCGGTCATTTCGCAGCGCATCCGTACCGGCTGCCTGAACGATTTTGTAACGACCGCTCCTAAGTTGTGATGCGAACAACAGGAAAGGATTCACGAGGGAAATTCACCGATGGGAGCAGCACGCCCGAGGCGCACGCGTTCGAGAATGTTAAAGTCCAGACGCAAACCGCGAAAAACGAGTAAACGTTCGGATGTATTGTGCCCGGAAACCGTGGATCACGATCAGTTTGCTGAAGAAATCGACAGGCTCCTTCTTTCATCGCTCAGGCTTTGGGAGGTTGAGCGTGATTTAATCGAAGAACGTACAGCCGCAATTAAGCGATGACCGATCTTGTGTGACAGGCCTGCGTCCAGCAGTCGCTGCCCCATTAAATACGCTCAAGACTTTCCGCGCAGGAAAGCCGTCCAGAGCACGCGTTCAACCGTCTCGGTATCTTGTTCGCCGAGGCTTCCCGGCGAAAAGCGATGAGGTACAAAGCAAACGCCTTGGCGATCGAGCAGTGCTCGATCGCCAGGCGTTGAAATTGTGAACTTGGTAAAGAATTACCAAGCAAGCATGCCACGTTTAATCGCGATCGTTAACGATCACTTTATCAACTAACATGTCGTCGCCTTGTTTGATGTAGTGAACATGAACCTTCGAATCTTTTCTGATTTTCGAGGCTTCAATCACTCTCCCATCTGAAGTCACGTAGGTGACGTTCTTACTGAACTTGTATTGAACAGGTTGGGCTGCTTCCGTTTTTAGAATTAGGGCATGGCCCGGAGTAAATTCCGTCACTGTCCCCGTACTTTCGGTAGTGGTGGTGGTCGTTTCAGTCGCTCCATTGGATCCCGATGTAACCGAGGTCGTCGTTGAAGATGTTTGCCCCAACGCCATTGAACCGATCAGGGCTGTGGCAAACGTGACACTAAGGATTAATTTAATCATATTACTTTCTATTTACTAAGTTACTGCAGTGATCGCAGCTATAGGTTACCTCACTCGTGCTTTCGAAGAAGCTTGGGGAATCAGATAAATAATCGATGCGGCAGGTAATTATATAACGCTACTCCCTGCCTGGCCGGCCTTGTTTATTTAGACCCCTCTAAGCTCTTTCTTGGGCTTCCAAGCGGATTTGGTCGCAACCGAGTTGTGACTTCTTGCCCGCTTATGGCCGTTCCCACCGAACTGACCGCCAGTGGCCCGCCGCAAGCATTTATTCATGACGGATGGGAGAAGGTCTCTTTCGTGCAACGTTCACGCGCGACTATATATTTCGTGCATTAGCACGGCGGCGCCGCTTACGGCGAGCCAGTAGAGGGGTAAAATTTCTTTCGTGATCATGCCTAACCAAAGCAGATAGAGCGTCACCGCTGCCGCGATCCAAACGCTCCAGCACATAAAACAGCGAATGCCGCGACCGGGATTGGTCTTCGGCGGAACTTTGCGCCGCAAATGGCTAGCGGCCCTTCCTCTGAGCTCAACATCAGCGAGAACCTGTAGGTTGCTAAGGCGGAAATTAAAAGGATCAGCCAATTCATTTATCTCATGTCGCCACCGCGGGCTTCTTTCACGAGGTAATCGCCCATATAGCGGGCGAACTCGAGCACCTTGGGATTTTGCTTTTTTGCGTATGCGTAATATTTCAAATACGAAATGATTCCCATGCCGAGCTGCGTGGCGGGGATAAAATCCGGCTGGCGCTGGATGGCATTGTAATCCCCATCCATGAAAGTCATGTAAACGAAGCGAGGGTATCCGTGCTTGATGGGGCAGTTGAGATACCACTTCATCTCGCGATCGAGTGCGTCCTGCCAGCTTGTCCACGGCAGCAGCGTGCCCTGCGCGTCATAAACGGCTTTGTGATT
>CATPBS010000257.1 GCA_955652715.1 uncultured Candidatus Udaeobacter sp. | reverse complement strand
TCCTTCCGATCGGGCGTTTGCCTTGGAACTGTTCTATGGCGTACTCCGCAATTTAACGTTGCTGGATTTTTGGATCGCTTGCCTGCGCGTTTCGTCGATTCAGAATGATGTTCGCGATGTTCTTCGGCTCGGCTTATATCAACTTTTCTTCCTCAAGACCGCTCCATACGCAGCAGTCCATGAGACGGTGGAGCTTGCGCCGAAAAGGCAGCGAACGGTTATCAATGCCGTGCTGCGGGCTGTAACGCGGCGGCTGAGCGAGCTGCTCGCACGCGGCAATATGCAGCCCCTGTTCGTTCTAACGTCGCATCCGCAATTTCTTATCGAGCGCTGGCAGCAGCACTTCGGCACTGAAAACGCGGAAGAGCTGTGCGAGTGGAACAATCTTCCTGCGCCTGTCTATGCGCGCGTCAATTTGTTAAAAATCGAGCGAACAGAATTCCTCCGCAGTTATCCGGAATTGCGTCCCCTACCTGACCATCCGAATTTTGTGGAAGCCAATTCGGTACCCTTTGGCGCTTTGGAACGCGGTCATTGTTACATTCAGGACCCCAGTACCACGATCGCCTGCGAGTTGCTGGACCCAAAACCCGGAGAAAGAATCCTGGATGCGTGCGCGGCGCCCGGCGGAAAAACTGGTTACATCGCGCAACTTATGCAAAACCTGGGAACGATCGTGGCATGCGATCGCGATCCCGAGCGGCTGGAAATCCTGAACGAGAACATGTCGCGCCTGGGTGTGCGAATTGTGAACATTTTGCGACACCATTGGACACGTGGTCACGTGCCGCCGGAGATCGCATCGGTGGCGCCATTTGATCGCATCCTGGTTGATGCGCCTTGCAGCAACACCGGAGTGATGCGCAGGCGCGCGGACCTTAGGTGGCGATTACGAGGAACGGATTTCGACCGCATGCAGCACCTCCAGCTCGAAATTGTTCGCGCGGTCATTCCGCTATTAAAACCGAAGGGCGTACTGGTTTACAGCACGTGCAGTTTTGAGCCTGAAGAGAACGAACAGGTCGAGCGACTACTAGTCGAGAACTCGCCGTACCTGCGACTCCTAGAGGGGAAGTCGTCCCTTCCGTTTCGGGATGGTTTTGATGGAGCATTCACAGCGAAGTTTATTCGTACCGTGTAATGCCTCGCCGCCGAGTTGCATACGGGCAGGCTGGTGGAATGATAACCGGCTATGCACGACGCCCGGTTCGACAAACTCGCAAAACTTCTGGTCGAATATTCCATTCGGCTCAAGCGCAACGAAACAATCCTCATCGAAGCGTTCGATATTCCGGATGAAATGACCATCGCGCTGATACACGCGGCGCGGAACGCTGGAGGAGTTCCATTTGCGCAGACGTATCACGCCCGAGTGAACCGCGCACTCGCGCTTGAAGCTTCGGATCGACAGCTAAACCTGATGGCGAGCCATGAGCTGGCGCGAATGAAAAAAATGAATGCATACATCGCAGTGCGCGGCAGCAACAACATCACGGAATTATCCGATGTGCCGCCGAAGAAAATGAAATTGATCGGTCAAAAAATGCGCCCTGTGCAAGACCAGCGAGTTAAAAAAACCAAGTGGGTAGTCTTACGCTGGCCGACCCCGTCCATGGCTCAACTTGCCGGAATGAGCACGGAAGCATTTGAAGATTTCTATTTCGATGTCTGCACGCTCGACTATCGCAAACTGCAGCCCGGCATGAAGGCACTTCATCGCTTGATGGAAAGGACGGACCGTGTCCAAATCAAAGGTCCCGGCACCGAGCTGGGTTTCAGTATCAAGGGAATTCCAGCCGTAATCTGCGGTGGCGACCGCAATATTCCCGACGGCGAAGTTTTCAGCTGCCCGGTGAAAGATTCGGTCGAGGGTCATGTCACGTTTAACGCGCCAAGCATTTATCAGGGAATCGCTTTCGATGGCGTCCGGCTCGAATTCAAAAACGGAAAGATCGTGGCTGCGACGAGCAACGAAACGCAAAAGCTGAACAAGATTCTCGATTCAGATCCTGGCGCCCGTTACGTAGGCGAATTCTCGCTGGGCTTTAATCCGCGGGTGTTCCAACCGATGCGCGACATATTGTTCGACGAGAAAATCGCAGGCTCGTTTCATCTCACCCCGGGACAAGCTTACGAGGAAGCGGACAATGGGAACCGGAGCCAGGTTCACTGGGACATGGTAAGCATCCAGCGTCCCGACTACGGCGGTGGAGAAATCTACTTCGATGGCAAATTGATTCGCAAAGATGGAGAGTTTCTGTCGAATCAACTGAAGTCGCTAAACTGGCGCCGATCTGCTGGCCGGGCGTAGAAGACGCAGCCAGGCAACTTACCGATTGTGCTCGCACGCCAGCACCTGGCCCGGTCTCGACTTGGAAAATTCCCTGTCAGGCTCGCTTCGGCCCGCCAAGAAGGTTCAGCTGCATTATGGCGATCTCGCCGCCTTCGTTGAGCTCGATATTCGCGATTTCAAACATTGGGGCTCCTTCGGCCGGACCCGGCCCTGCGCCAGGCAACTGAACGACGACCTGCTTGGAGTTCGAATTTAAGATCACGGAGGCAATTTCGAGTGACGGCGAAAACTCGAGCGTGCTTATCTGGAACGGAACCGTGATGAACACAGACGCACGCCCCTGTTGTGACGGGATCAGTTGGACCGGCGCGGTTTCAGAATTAGGGACTACTTGCAATCCCGCGACTGCGAACGACGGCATGCCAGCCATAGTAGGCCTCTGTTGCTGCGAGGGAACCGCGCGAATAGTGCCGAGCGCCCCAGCGACGGGCTGAATTTTTACGACCTCGAAGGCGACCTGCAAATTTAATGCAGACTGAGCGCGTTGAGGCGAAGGCAAACGCATTGTGACGAGCTTGGATATGGGACGCACTTTTAAGACACCCATCTTAAAACTCGGTGTTAACTGCATGGCTGCAATTTCGAAAGAGAAAGTCAGCTGCACGGACGTCTGCATCGCTGCAGGAGGTGGTTGCGGTTTCGCCACGGGCGGGACCGGGGCTTTGGTTATCGGAGCGATTGGAGTTTGGGTTGTTTCTGGCATGGTTGCGGGTGTGGTTATTTGCGGAAATACAGGCTCGGTGGAAACAGCACTTGGAAAATCAGACACGCGCTCAATCGTCGTTTCTCCCGTTGGAGGTGGGCTCGCAGCAGCGATCACTTGATGAGATTGCTCTTCCCTCATCGGTTCGACTGCAGACTCTGTTGATGCTTCTATTGTCGGCCATGCGAATTCTGCACCCCCCAGCGTCTCACTCGGTTCCTCCGCAATCAATACCGTTTCTTTCGCATCTCCGGAAAACTCATTGGCCTCTCGCGTGGAGACTGTCGCTTGCTCTACGCGCTCGAGAATCTTATTCGGCTCTTGAGTTCCGCTCGCAGTAACTTCGGCAAACTCACTAATTGCAGGCGCTGTTTCCATTTCGGTTGGCTGAGAAACGGCCGGTTGCACGATCTCCGATGTTTGTTCGACTACCGGTCCCACATATGATTCGAAGTCCGACTCGGCAACCGGCGCCAGTTTCCGGTCGGGCTCGCGATGGGCGGGGGCTCGTGGGGCTGTTGCTCTCCGTTCTTTCAAGCGATCAAAAGCGCCGCTCAATTTGCCTGAAGCCACCGCAGTGTGTCGCAACGAAGCCGTCCACGGTTTTAGTTGCACCGAAATCTGGCGCGGTCCCCCGCTAAAGCCGTTGCCTTGCACACTGCTCGTTTGCGCTGGCGCCACTCTCGGCTTGAGTACGGAATTACCGGCGGCGGCAGCACCGGACGGAGGCTCAAGCCGCAAGTGCCGCGGGACGTTGAAAGCATGCCGGCGAACGACAGGCACGATCACCCAAGCCAGCAGAAGTATGGCGGCCAACAGCAATCCACCGACAAGCCACAGTCTTCGACCCGCCATGCCCGCAATGGCGGACGATGAGATATTTGCGGCCGCTGGTGCCACAGCGGGTTTCTCGGACGGACTTGTTTGGACAGAGACCTGCTGATTGTTCTGTCCGCTGGAAACAGACGAAGCGTTCGGCGTCTCGGCCGCGACAGGTTGCGAAGCAGTTGTCGATTCGCTGGCAACTGCGGGCGATTCGGAGACCGGTTGTTGTGGCTGGGAGCTTGTTTCCGCAGCCGGTTCGCTGGAGACGGAAGCAGCCGGCTGTTTAGCTGTTGACTCAGTACTGCCAATTTCTCCCCCCGAATTTGGCCCGTTCACTGCTGGCCCCAAAGTAAGCGTTTCTCCCTTCGACGATTCACCCTGTTTGTTGGCAGCAAACACCCTGTCTGGGATAGGGCTCGGCTCAACTGCTGGACCGCCCTCCCCCGGGGATGGACCGACATTTGTTGTGTCGAACGCGAGTGCAGGTGCGGTTGAACCCTCCGGCCTCTGCATCCACCCAACGTCATAAAAAGCGTCAGCGAAAACACTGTTAAGCGCTGGCGAATAAATCTTGTTGGCCGAACCGGTCCAATCGGCGGCCTTTTCCGGATTGTTATGCTTATACTCCCACGCTGCCTGGGCGTAATAAAGCGCCGGCGTATCGCCCGTAAACTGAAACTCCTCCATCATCGCGTGCGCGCGGCTCTCTTTTCCCTCGAGTAAAAGGGTCATGTAAATCTTGAATTTAATAAGCTCTGCCGCCTGATTCTTATCGCCGCCCGGAGTTCGCTTATATAATGTCTCGAAACGCTCCCGCGCCTTTGCGTAGTCCTTCTGCTTAAAGGGAATTTGCGCAAGATTGTATTGAGCTTCGCGGAGCTTTGGATCCAGCTTGGCCGCCTTTTTGAATGCAGCTTCGGCTTGCTCAAATTGCTGCTGCTGCATCAGAATCTCGCCACGCAAATTAAGGGTTGCTGGCTGGTTCGGGTCTGACTTGTCCGCTTCATCGACCAATTTAAGCGCTGTGGTGAAATCGCGCTGCCGAAGTGCCTGCTGGGATTGCTCAAATTTTGAACGCGCGACGGCCTTCGTTTTTTCCGAGCGCTCGGCGGCTGTCATTAGCGGCAATGAAGGTCGCCCCTCGCCGGCTGGCTTTTCCAACCACCCCACCTCATACAATGATTCTGCGAAAAGCTTGTTCAGCTGCGGTGAGAAATTCTTCTCTGCTGCTTTGATCCAATCTTTCGCTTCGTTTTGATTCTTCTGTTGAAGCGCGACGGCTGCCTTTACATAGTCAACGGCGGGGGTGTCGGGGGAAAGCTCCAGCTTGGCCAGAATCGAATCCACCATATTCCCTTTGCCCTCCTGCAGGTAAGTCAGGAGAATTTTGTATTGGATCAGCTGCGAAGCTTCTTTTGCCAGATCGGATTGACCATTGGAGAGCAGTTGCTCGAAGCGTTTTCGCGCCTCCGCCCAATCCTTTTTGAGGAACGGAATCTCCGCCAGGTTGAAGCGCGCATTCCAAAACTTTGGATCGATGTGGGAGGCTTCCTGCAAAGAGGTTTCCGCTTTATCATAGTCGCCTTGTCGCATTAGGATGACGCCGCGTAGATTTTTTGACGCTGCAAGATCCGGTTGGCGAGCATCAATGGCGTCGAGTTGCTTTAACGCCTCCGAAAATTTGTTTGAATCGAACGCCCGATAAGCGGCGTTGTACATCTCCTCCAGCTCGGCTTTGGTTGGAGCAACATTGTCCGCTGCAAATGAGTTTGCCGCGAACGAGCCAAGCACCAGCGCGGCCACCGCCGCCATCCCCCGTACTCTCATGAGGTAGCGATTGAAGCCTTGTTCGGGGCGTCTGACAAGTGGAAAGTTGCTAGTGCGAATGGATTTTTCAGCGCCCTTCGGAAAAAACCGCGAACCTCTTCTGGTCGCCTCGTGCTGGGTCAGTCATTGAGATTGGCCACGATCCGCAGACCTTCCAAAGTGAGGTGGGGACGAATCACACCAATGTCCGGCAAGCGTCCGGCGATCAGGCGTGCGTAGCCGCCTGTTGCTACGACGTGAACGTTTTTGCGCGGAAATTGTTCTGCTTTAATTCGTGCAAGGATTTCCCGAACTAATCCACGATATCCGAATACCGCACCAGATAGCATCGCCTCGATCGTCGATTGACCGACCGCGCGTCGCGGCTCTTTCAACGAAATCTTGGGCAAGAGTGCCGTTCGTTGGTAAAGAAAGTTAGTCATCGCTTCGAGTCCCGGCGCAATCACGCCGCCAACGTAAGTGCGGCGCGCGGAAACGATGTCGAAAGTTACCGCTGTGCCAAAATCCACCACGACCGCTGGAAATCCATAAAGTTCCGCAACTGCCGCGGCGTTCGCCAGCCGGTCCGCGCCGATCGATTGCGGCCTGGGATAATCAATTCCCACGCCAAGATTCAGCTTCCAATCCAGCCAGAGCACCTTGGCCTTTTCTTTTGCCGCGTTTGAGATTGCAGAGTTTTTTTTCGGCACCACCGACGACACGACGACCTTCCGCACGTTTCGTTGTGCAAGAAATCCAGAAACCACACGCCTTGAAAGCTTGCTGGTAGCAATCCGGGCAGGGGCGGAGATCCGCCTTCTCGAGGCAAATGAAAACTTTGCGTACGAGTTACTGATGTCGATCAACAAATAGTCGGTCGCTTGCATGGAGGCCGGGCGAGTCATACCAAGCGCGGAATCTCATGCAGGCGCTACATGGAACACTTTCCCGCGTCAAGGACAGTTTCCCTCATGATCGCGGCCAAGCATGCGGCGAGCTTGCGACGTTTTCGCCAACCACGTAGCCTTCATCCATGAGAAGATTGGTGCACCGCCCGCGCCGTCTGCGGCGTTCCCTCGGTTTGCGAAATCTCGTCCGCGAGACGCAATTCAGCGTCCACGATTTTGTTCTGCCGCTGTTCGTAAGCGAAAAACTCGATGAACGTCGGCCTATCGCCAGTATGCCGGGAGTATTTCAGCTGCCAGCAAAAGAGATTGCCGACGAAGCGCGCCGCGCTCAGGATCTCGGCCTCCAGGCGGTCCTGCTTTTCGGGATTCCAGAACATAAAGACGAACAAGCAAGCGGCGCGTACTCAGAAAATGGAGTTATTCAAAAAGCGCTGCGCGCCATTAAATCAAAATGTCCGGATCTTGTCACAATCACTGACGTTTGCCTGTGCGAATACATGAGCCATGGCCACTGCGGCGTCACACGGATCGACGGAGACCATTTCCATGTCCTAAACGACGAGACCGTCGAGCTTTTGGTAAAGACGGCGCTCTCTCATGCAACAGCAGGAGCAGATATCGTCGCGCCGAGCGACATGATGGACGGCCGGATTGGCGCCATTCGCGAGGCGCTGGATGCCGAAGGCTTCGATCAGACTGGGATTCTCAGTTATGCCGCCAAATTTGCGTCCGCGTTTTACGGGCCGTTCCGCGACGCAGCCGAAAGCCCGCCGCAGTTTGGCGATCGCCGGTCTTACCAGATGGATTTCGCCAACGCAAACGAAGCCTTGCGCGAGGTGGCCCTGGATATCGATGAAGGAGCGGACATCCTGATGGTGAAACCTGCCTTGCCCTATCTCGATATCCTGTGGCGCGTCCGTGAGCGGTTTGGAAAACCGACTGCCGTTTATCATGTCAGCGGCGAGTACGCGATGGTCAAAAGCGCTGTCGAAAAGGGGCTCTTGGATGAACGTGCTGCTGTGCTGGAAATGGTGACCGCATTCAAGCGCGCTGGCGCGGACATTATCGTCAGTTATTGGGCACGCGAACTCGCGAAATGGCTGCGGGAGTAACAAGCACCAAAGGTGAAACCCAGGGACATGCTCGGCTGAAACGGCTCGCGTTTCTCTGGGCGCAGGCGCAAGGGTTTTCTGCATGCGCGATCGAAGTTCGTTTGCCGAGATGCCGGTATCGTGCCGATGTCGCCGCGTGTCGATGGCAGCGAAACCAGATTGGATCGACGGCGATCTTTGAATGCAAACAAGCGGTTGCCGACTTGCGACGAGACAATTGTCATAGCGAAGCTGCGCGCCGGCGCCTCGATGTGATCTGCGAACGCCGCCAATTTCTCGAAACACGCCTGCGCGCGCACTATCCGAACCTGCGGAATGGTGATTCGCTCTTCCCCGAGTTCGATGCGCAGAACTTCATCACGATCGGTCACCGCGGTTACGCGCGCCTTTCGCGCGAGCTACTCGCGCTGCAAAATCGCCTGTACGATTGCACCAAGTTCGAGAAATTAATCCGCTACCGCTGCGCGAACTTATTTTTTCTTGTGCTGGCGGAGCAGTTGTTTCACGAGCTGGAAGTCCCAGTCGGCTGGGGCGCGCTCGTGGAATCGAACGGCGCTCTCACCCTCGTGCGCAAAGCAATCTGGCACGAAATTCCGGAAGAAAATCGCATTCGCCTTTTGTATCGAATCGCGATCGCTGGCAGACGATTTCTAAGTCGACAATTGCCAATCACGTTTACTGACATACTCAACACGCGTGGTCGACCTTCTTTGTAGAACATGGCAAGACACGCATTTTTGCGAACAGCAATCCCGAAGCTTGGAGTCGTTTTCGGGATTTGTGCTCTCCTCGTCGCGATCACCTGGTTGATTTTCGGTCAGACCCTACGCCATCATTTCGTTACCTACGATGATCCAAACTACGTTTACGAAAATACAAAGGTCGCGGCAGGCCTTTCGCTAGGAGGCGTGTTTTGGGCCTTTACGCACACTGTCGGTGGTAACTGGCATCCGCTCACGGTCATTTCGCACATGGTCGATTGCCAGCTGTACGGTCTGAACCCGGGCGGACATCATTTCACCAACGTTCTTTTGCACACGATTGCTGTCATCCTCCTGTTTCTGGTGCTGCGACAAATGACAGGCACTTTGTGGCAAAGCGCTTTTGTCGCCTCGCTGTTCGCAATTCATCCGCTGCACGTGGAATCGGTCGCGTGGATTTCTGAACGGAAAGATGTATTAAGCGCCGTATTTTTCATGCTGACTCTCAGCGCTTACACGCAATATGTGCACGCGCGCTCGCTCACATCCTATCTGCTTGTCCTGCTCTGGTTCGCGTTCGGCCTGATGTCGAAACCGATGCTGGTGACCGTTCCGTTCGTTCTCCTATTGCTGGATTACTGGCCTCTGAGGCGATTCGCGCCCGCGGCTCCAGCCAAGATTCCCAAGCTGCGCAGAGTTGAAGACCGCGCGAGTATTCGACGAATCTTCCTTGAAAAAATTCCGTTGCTACTTCTTTCATTTGGTTCTTGCGCGGCGACTGTTCTCGCTCAACGCCATTTTATTGATCCAATCGGCCATCTGTCGCTGATGGACAGACTTGGTAACGCGGCTGTGGCAACAATCGTTTACCTGCGACAACTCGTATGGCCAGCTGGATTGTCCGTCTTTTACCCGCATCCGAGGCACAGCCTTTCTGTCGTACAAGTCTCGACGGCGGCGCTATTCCTCTTCGCGGTCAGCACAGCCGCTTTCATGTACAGACGGAAACATCCTTATTTTTTTACGGGCTGGTTTTGGTTTTTGGGAATGCTGGTGCCGGTGAGCGGGATTGTACAGGTCGGCGAGCAAGCGCACGCGGACCGCTACACATACCTGCCCCTGATCGGTCTGTATATTCTCGTGACTTGGTTCGTTGTTGAGACTGCATCCTCGTGGCGCCATCGACGCATTATTCTCGGCACGGCGATGGCGTCCTCGATTCTTATGTTAATGTGGCCTGCCTGGAAACAAACCAACTACTGGCATGATGGCCGCGCTCTTTGGACGCGCGCAGTCGCCGTCAATCCACAGAACGACACAGCACACATTAGTCTTTGCGATCTTGACCTCCGCGAAGATCGTCTGAACGACGCAATCTTTCACGCGCGCAAGGCATTGGAGATCCGGCCTGATAGCGCCGATGCTCATAGCCGTCTCGGTGTTGCGCTTTCCGCATATGGAGAAAACGAGGAGGCGAGCATCCATTTTCAAAAGGTTCTCCAGACACGTCCAGATCGCCCACGGGTGCACTACAACATCGCCACATTGTTTCTAAACAGCGGACACCTCGACGAGGCGATTGCTGAGTTCGAGAAGGAATTGCGAATCCAGCCGGAGTTCGTGGAAGCGCACAATAACCTCGGCATTGCCCTTACTTCGAAAGGAGAACTCGATGCTGCTCTTGCTCATTTCCAGAAAGCCATGGAGCTGGACCCGCGTCTACCCAAAGTTCATCACAACATCGCGATGATCCTGTTGCGGCAGGGTCGCCCCGATCAGGCAATTGCACATTTGCAAAAAGAATTGCAAGTCAACCCGGCCAGCGCGGAGGCGCACAACGACCTCGGTATCGCGTGGTCGCAACAGGGGCGAGTCGATCAAGCAATCAGCGAATGGCAAAAAACGCTGGAGCTGCGGCCAGACAATCTAAACGCCTACTGTAATCTCGTATGGGTATTCGCCACATTTCCGGACGACGCAATTCGAAGAGGGGCACAAGCAGTTGCTCTCGGTGAGCGTGCGCTACAACTCTCCGGCGACGGAGAGCCGCGAATCTACCGGCTGCTGGCTGCCGCTTATGCTGAAAATGGTCAGTTCGATAAGGCGACTGAAACGGCGGAGCGCGGCTCGCAATTAGCCATCAAGCAGGGAAACTACGATTTGGCAAAGGCACTCGAAGCCAATATCGATCTTTACCGAAGGCGCCTTCCGCTCCGCGACACGAGCGAGTAAAAACCTGACTTTATCAACTACTAACGCAGCTACTGGCTGACAATCGGCACGAGCAAGTTGTGGCCGGTCATCTCCTTTGGCTGCGGCAATCCGAGCAAAAACAAAAGGGTCGGCGCGACATCGGCCAGGATTCCGTCTTCGCAGCGAAATCTTGCTGCATCGCTGGCCACATAAATGAAATGCACAAGATTGCTGGTGTGCGCGGTATTGGGTGAGCCATCGGGATTGCGCATCTGCTCGCAATTTCCGTGGTCGGCGGTGACGAGGCACTTGCCGCCAAGCTCAAGAAGCTTCGGAATAATTCGCGCTGTGCATTCGTCCACGGTCTCCACAGCTTTGACTCCCGCTTCGACGACGCCGGTATGGCCGACCATGTCAGGATTAGCGAAATTGAGGATAATCAGATCGTAGTGCGCCATGCGCGCGAGCACTTCTTCGGTGACCTCAAACGCACTCATCTCCGGTTTCAAGTCGTAGGTAGCGACCTTGGGCGAGGGAATCAGTTTGTGGTCTTCGCCCGAAAACGGTTTCTCGATACCGCCATTAAAAAAGTAAGTCACATGCGCGTATTTCTCCGTCTCCGCGATGCGCAATTGCGATTTACAAGCCGCGCTAACGATTTCACCTAAGATGTGGGCGAGCTCTTCAGGCGCAAAAATAAAGGGCGAAGAATAAGTCACGTCGTATTGCGTTAGCGTGACAAAATGGACTTGCGGCCATACCTCGCGGTCGAAGCCATCGAAATCTTTCAGAAGAAAGGCTTGCGATAATTGCCTGGCGCGATCGGCGCGGAAGTTGAAAAACAAAACTGAGTCGCCATCGCGCACCCGCTGCTCGTTGAAGTGGGAGAAAATCAGCGCCGGCATGAACTCGTCCGTCTTACCAAGTGAGTATTGTCGATCTACCGCTGCGGAAGGCGATGATTTGCAGTAATCACCCCGACCAAGAACGATTGCGTCCCAAGCTTTTTTGGTGCGGTCCCAGCGCCGATCGCGATCCATCGCGAAATACCGGCCAATCACGGTAACTATCTTGGCGCCGCCTTTCTCAAGCTCTTTTTCGCATGTTCTCAAAAAACCCGCCCCGCCAGTGGGTGACGTATCTCGCCCGTCCGTAAAAGCATGGACGAAGATTTCTACTACACCAGCTTCACGCGCCGCGTTAGCAAGTGCGACCATGTGCGAATAATGGCTGTGCACGCCGCCATCGGAAACCAGTCCTAGCAAATGAAGCCGATGACTTCGCGCAGCTGCAAAGGTTTCCTGCAGTATCTGGTTACATGTTAGTTCACCCTCTTGGATTGCTTTGTTAATTCGCGTCAGATCTTGATAGACAATTCTACCTGCTCCCAAGTTAAGGTGGCCCACTTCCGAGTTGCCCATTTGTCCTTCCGGCAAGCCGACATCAACGCCACTCGCGCTCAATCTGGAGAATGGATAATCCCGGTAGAGCTTGTCATGAAAGGGAGTCGACGCGAGCAACGTGGCGTCTCCATTCTCTTTGCGCTTCTCCCGGCCACCCGGATTGATGCCCCAGCCGTCGCGAATGATGAGCATCACCGGACCAGCCATACGTCGCAGGCATTTTGCCGATGAATGAGAAGGCCGACAAGCGGTTCTTTCGTTGACAACCGAGCCGACGCGCGCCTACATCGGCCTCGTGAAATGGCGCAATCAGTTGCTCGCGCTCTTTTGCCTCCTCGTGTTTGGGGGCGTCGGTGTTCTCTATTTTCAACACTGGGTAATCCGCAAGCCCTTTGGGATTATCTTGTTTGTCGGAGAAGGGCTCTCGCCTGCCCGCCTCGCTCCTACGCGTGCCTATGCTGCCGGAGCCGGTACGCGGTTGAACGTGGATTCGATGGCTCATGCAGCTTTGGTCATGAATTACTCGAAGGACTTTGCCGCTCCCGATCAGGCGGCTGCCGCAACCGCAATCGCGACCGGTGAGAGGGTGACCAATCGCGCGCTTGCGATCAATGGCGATGGGAAACCGATCAAGAGCATCCTTGAACTAGCGCGCGAACATGGACGAGCCACCGGGCTGGTGACGGACACAAGGCTCACCGATCCGACCAGCGCGGCTTTTTACGCGCACCCGGTTGAGTCCACCGACGTCGAGAAAATCGCGACTGAGTTTGTCGATCGAGGAAACATCGACATCGCAATGGGTGGCGGCGCGGCGCAATTTCTTCCCAATACAAAAGGCGGCGACAGACAAGACAATCGCGATCTGTTGCTCGAACTCCGTGGCAACGGATTCGATATCGTTCGAGCACGAACGGACCTGGAAACAATTCCGGCGTGGCGCCGGCCGAAACTTTTCGGTGTTTTTAGTAATGGAGATCTCGCGTTCTCGAACCAGGTAGAAGAGAGAAGTCAGCAGCCCAGTCTTTTGGATATGGTGCGGCGTGCGATCCAATTACTTCAATACAACCCCGGAGGCTATTTCCTGGTTGTCGATGCAGGGCTGATGCGCAAAGCAGCACAGGAAAACGATGGAGAAAGAACCCTAAGCCAAACAGTTGAACTGGATCGCGCAGTAGGCATTGCACGAAGCTATGGGGGACCAAAATCGACAATCGTAGTCTGCGGTGATTTGGCAATCGGTGGACTAAACTTAAATGGATTTCCTTTTCGCAAAGATAGCGGCATCGCGTTGCTAGGCTTTAATTCAGCTGGCCAGCCCTGGATCACCTGGGCAACGGGTCCCCACGGCACGAAGTCGTACGGCCCCGCGAAAATACCCGGGAAACAAGACAGAAGTGAGACTCAACAAGTGGAACAGCCGGAGCCAGCGGCGTTCTACACGAAATCAGCGCTGGTCACCGTCGAAGACGTCGTTGCGTTCGGCAGCGGCCCTGGGACAGACGCGCTGCAAGGCGTAGTGGACAACACAACCGTTTTCGAAATTCTGCGCGACGAGCTTTGAGTTGGGTCCGTAGCAGATCCGATAAACCAGCGCGCTGTGCCGCCGCTGCTGATGGAAACTCGCTAAGCGCCTCAACGCAGCGACGCGGACACAAGCTAAAACAGCGGTTCTGTGCGGTCGGTTCGACGCCGTTTGAGCGCCTTACTTTGGCGCTTGTCGGCAGGGGATGCCGAGCTGGTAAAGAGCTATCTCTTGATCGAGGGCCGTGACTAAGGACTGGTCGCCATGCATCCGTGCTAGTTGCACCGCAGCCCGGGCGCTTTCGATGGCGCTTTCGAATTGCCCGCTCTCCGCGTACGCCGCTGCCAAGGTACGCAGCACAAGCGTGTTAGTACCGCCCGACAGTTGATCAGCGTGCCTGGCGATCTCGACTGCCTTGCTACCGTTTCGCAATAATGCGTTGGAGCACGTAGCCAGCAGCCAAGCCAGATTACTTAAGGCGGGAACTGATTGCGGAGAAAGCTTCAGCGCTTTCTCGTAATGTTCAATAGCTTCGGCTGTTTCGCCTTTTTCATCGAGAGCAACAGCAAGAACCGTGTGACAATCTGCATGCTCAGGCTGGATCAACAGGGCGGCGCGAAAATGCTGGATGGCAGTATCGAGGTCCCCTTTTTCGAGCAGAGCGCGGCCGAGACCGCATTGGGCCAGAACGTAGTCAGGCCGTATCGCGAGCGCTTTTTGATAATGCATTATCGCTTCGTCGATCCGTTTCTTCTCAAGGAGAGCACTGCCTAAAGAGACCTGAGCATCAGGATCGTTTGGTTGGATGGTGACCGCTTTCTCGCAGTGCACGATCGCCTCGTCTACTTCGCCTTTGCTTAAAAGGGCCGTCCCCAGATTGTACTCATCATCCCACGAATTCGGCTGCATTTGCAAGGCAGTCCGGTAATGAACGATTGCCTCATCCACCTGGCCTTTCTCGAGAAGGACAATGCCGAGGTTGGTATGAGCCATCCAGCACTCCGGGTTTCTTGCAAGAGTAGTGCGCCAAAGCCTTTCGATGTCGCCATACATCGTGGCTTGCCGCCACGTCAACGCCCACAGGCTTGCAACCGCAACTAACGCTGCACTAAAGATGATGGCGCGGCGCTGCTTAACCACGTCGGCCAGACTGATTACGCCTGCCGAAACGAGCGCGATTGGTCCGATACACGCCAGATACTGGTAGTGGTCGGCGACAAACGTGTAGCGGAATGTGAAAAGCATGATAAAGCCAAGTACTGGGCTGAGTGTCGCAACAAAAAATGCCGCCGCGACTTCGATGCTGCGTCCCACATACCGCCTCGCAGAGTAGATCGCCACGCACAGAACCACGCCTGCGGCGAACCACACATAATCCAGCAGATGAGTCGGCGCGATATCCCATCTGGGATAAATGAACGTCAGATCAGATGGCCAGATGAGCTTGCTCAGATAAAACCAAATAGCCCGGCTTGCCACGAGGACGCGCTCGATCGGACTCAGGAACGTCAGGACCGCCCGGCTCGTCCCCTGATGGTAGCGCTCCCACCACATTGCCAATAAACCCATGGCGATGCTAAGAACGAAGAAGGGGACGATCTGGAAAATTCTCTTCCAACTAATGGGCTTTTTCCGCAACCATAAAATCAAGAACAACGCGGCAGGTAAAGTACAGGCCGTCGTCTTGGCAGAAAGCGCCAGTAGATAAAGAATCAACGCCAGCCCATAAAAGCGCCACGGCCGCTTTGTTCGCTCGTCAACAAATGCAATCCATGCAAGAAGCGTCAGCAAAAAGAAAAAGCCCATTAACACGTTTTTGCGTTCCGTGATCCAGGCAACCGATTCTACCTGCACGGGATGCAGGGCGAAAATTGCTCCGGCCAACCACGCGCCCGGCACATTTAGACGCGTCAACACTCGCCACACCAGCAACGCGTTGGCCACGTGAAGCAGAAGGTTAACCCAATGATAACCAGACGGATTTACCCCCCAGAGCGCGTGCTCTACGCGAAACGTGGTATAAACGAGCGGGAAATATTGAGAAGGCGAGTCCAGCGAAAACCAAATCCGCCGTAAACCATCGGATGCAGTCAGCAGGTCGTTATTTGTCACATAAGCATCATCGTCCCAGATGAAGCCGCCATTCCACGCTGGTTGGTAAACTACAAATGTTAAGGCGCAGAGAATTAGCGCCAATGAATAGACGCGAAGCCGCGAAGAGGAAAAATAACGACCGATTATATGCGACATCGTTTGGCGAATTCCACGGCCGTCTTACGCAACTGCGTTTTCACTCGAAGTGATTGAGAGTGGAGATAATCATCGCCACGTCTTCATCGCAAAGCTGCGGATGACGCGGCGTACATGATAGCAATAACCGTAGCGATGGCGGTCATCGGCGTGGTAATGACTTCGTCGCCCGGTCCAATATTCAACGCGCGCAAACCAAGTTCGATCGCTTCCATGCCGTTGGCAACGCCTACACAAAATTTCGCGCCGCAAAATCTTGCCCAACCTTCCTCGAACCGTTGTCCTTCGTCTCCAAGAATGAACTGACCCGAG
>CATPBS010000256.1 GCA_955652715.1 uncultured Candidatus Udaeobacter sp. | reverse complement strand
GGGTTATGGGGATGGCGTGTTAGCGACCGGCAAGACTGGGCTATGCGGTTCAAGTTGCCCTTCGTTTATGACCGGAGCGGTGAATCATCGGGTCACGCCGACATAGGCGGTGTGGGTGATATTGAGGTCGCCACAGGCACCGCGTTTCGCCTGAGCAAAACGTGGCGTACGGGCGGCGGCATCGAGTTGCATGCAGATACTGCATCTAATCCGGCGCTTGGTGACAGCGTGTGGCGCCTACACTCGTCCTGGTCCGTCGCGCACGATTTCACGAACTGGCTCACGCTGACAGCGACCGCCGAATACAGCCATTCGATCGCCGAAGAACATAATGTCTCTCCGCAGCGTTATCTCGACTTGTCTTTACCCGCCAGCTTCATCCTTCCGCACAATTGGTCGATCAGTACAAATTACAGAGCCGAGGTTGATTTTGAAAATGGCGACCGCTGGACCCACACTGTAAACTTGGGCGTTGCCAAGCGCCTTTCAAGTGTTCCGGTCGTCCTCAGCGCCACATTGGAGAAGCCGCTCGACGGCGGCAATAAGAGGTTTGGGGCGACCTTTACAATGACTTACTATTTCGAGAGGTACCACGTGCCGAAATGACCGAATCAGAAGCGAGTCGTACTCGTACTAGTATCGACCTAAAGTCCAATATTCAGGTCGAGCGACGGGTGGCAGGCTCAAATTCACAGTGATATAATGAAGACAACTCCGCAGGCGAATTCGTGTTAGTGACAAGGTGAACACGCAATAATGATTACCGCCGTTACCGCAGCCATTTTGTTCGTATGCCTCGTCGGCGTCGTGTTGTTCGGAAGGCGTGTGCGTCGCTACCTTCCCGAGAACCAGCTCAGCGCGGAGTCCAAAGACGCCGTGAAACTGGCCATGGGCCTTGTCGCGACCATGACCGCACTACTCCTGGGGTTGCTCATCAGCTCGGCCAAGGGGACCTACGACACCGTGCGGAGTGAAGTGAGTCAGATGGCCGCCAAGGTTGCGTTCCTCGACCGGGTGCTGGCCGCTTACGGACCCGAAGCGGCTGAGGCGCGCGTCGAGTGTCGCGACGTCGTTGCCGATGCGGTCCGACGCATGTGGCCGGAAGAGAGAGGCGGGTCTGCCCAGTTGGCTCCCAACGAGCAGGCGGGTGACGCGTTTTACGTCACCGTTCAGCGTCTCTCTCCGCACGATGACTCGCAACGCGCCCTTAAGGCACAGGCAATGACTCTAATGATGGACCTCGGCCAGCTTCGGTCGCTGCTACAAGCCCAGGCGATTCCCTCCATTTCGAAGCCGCTGCTGATGGCACTCGTCTCCTGGCTCGTGGTCATCTTCTTTGGCTTCAGCCTAGTCGCGCCGCCTAACGCCACGACCGCTCTCGCCTTGGTCGCATCCGCGTTTTCGATCGCCGGTGCTCTTTTCCTAATTCTGGAACTCGACCATCCGCTGAGCGGCCTGATCCGGATCCCCAGCGAACCGATGGTAAACGTCCTCAACCACCTTGCTAAATGACTCCGTCCAAACCCTGGCGATTGCAAGCAACGCGATCTACTCCTGCCGGTAGGAAATAGAGGTCGGAGGTCAGACGTTAGAGATCAGATGGAATCTCCGTTAACTCTGTTGTCTTCTCTTAAAATTTCCTGAATGCGACGCTTCCCCACGCTCCTGGTTGCGGCACTCTTAATATATGCGCCGGCATTTTGTGATACTCCGCAGTTTGTCACGACGATTGCCAATAAGAACCCCGCTCCAGGCAAAGCAGCTGAAGGGATGGTCTGGATTCCCGGCGGCGAGTTCTCCATGGGCGCAGCAGAAAACGGTGGCGGTAGTTGCGAGATGCCGATGGCCTCCAATGACGCCGGTCCGGTGCATCGTGTTTACGTTGACGGCTTCTGGATGGACGCGACCGCGGTGACGAACGAGCAATTCGAGCAATTCGTGAAAGCGACCGGTTACGTCACAATCGCGGAGCGCACGCCAACAAAGGAGGAATTCCCAAATGCGCCCGAAGAAAATCTGGTCGCGGGCGCCGTTGTCTTCGCGCCGACCGATCACGATGTTCCGCTCGCCGATCATTATCAATGGTGGAGTTACGTCAAAGGCGCGAACTGGAGGCATCCGCTCGGGCCGCAAAGTGATATCAAAGGGAAGGAGAATTATCCCGTGGTGCAGATCGCTTACCCTGACACGGAAGCTTACGCGAAATGGGCGGGCAAACGTCTGCCGACAGAAGCCGAATTTGAATTTGCGGCGCGAGGCGGTCTCTCAGGAAAAACTTACGTCTGGGGGGATGAGTTTCGCCCTGATGGGAAATGGATGGCGAACACGTGGCAGGGACAGTTTCCGGTGAAAGACAGTGGCGAAGACGGTTACGCCGGCATTGCACCCGTGAAGAGTTTTCCGCCAAATGGTTATGGCCTTTACGACATGGCCGGAAACGTCTGGGAATGGTGCAGCGATTGGTATCGCCCGGATTACTACAAGACGCTGTCCGACAAAGGCGGCGTAGCGAACAATCCGCAAGGGCCGGATTCGCCGTTCGATCCGGCTGAGGCTAACGAGAAGAAGCGCGTGCATCGCGGCGGTTCATTTCTTTGTAACGACCAATATTGCTCACGCTATATCGTCGGGACGCGCGGCAAAGGCGAGGTCAACACCGGCACGAACCATCTTGGTTTTCGTTGCGTGAAATCGCCGGGAAAGCAACAAGAAGCAGAGGGCGCAAACTGAATAAGTCTGCTATTCGTCTTGACGCCGCCGGCGCCAGCTCTGTGTAATTGCCCGGTG
>CATPBS010000255.1 GCA_955652715.1 uncultured Candidatus Udaeobacter sp. | reverse complement strand
TTATCGCACCGGCGCGAGTCGCGGATTCATCCGCTTCATCGACGTGCGCGAACGTCGCGATCTTGTGCGGGACGGTCAGATTGATTCCAACGAAATCGAGCCTGCGCAAAAGCAGCAGCGCCGATCGCAGCTCGTTGGGGCGAATGTGAAAGCGGGCGTATTGCATGTCGATCTCGCAGGCGCGCAGGGCGGCGTTTTGCATTTCCGGTGAGAGCGAGTGCGCAACCGGATCGCCGAAAACGCCGAGCCGAATCGGCGGCTCGAGATCTCCCGCAACGGCAGACCAGTTCTCCAGGTCCGCAAGCGTGTAACGGTCAGTGGTTTGCTTTTTTTCCATTCGTGGAGAATCGAGAATACTAACCACGCAAAAGCGCAATGACAGCTTCGACTGAAAATCCGCCGTCCGATTTTATTCGCGACATTGTCGCGGAAGACCTGCGCGCGGGAAAATACAAACAGATCCGCACCCGCTTCCCGCCTGAGCCGAACGGTTACCTGCACATCGGTCACGCGAAGTCGATTTGTCTCAATTTCGGCATCGCGCGCGAGTTTGGCGGCATCTGCAACATTCGCATGGACGACACTAACCCGATCAAGGAGGAAGCCGAGTATGTCGAGTCAATCATGACGGACGTGCGTTGGTTGGTTGATGGATGGGCGGATAACCATGTCGGCGGAGCGCCCTTCTATGCGTCAGATTATTTCGAGCAGTTTTACGAATATGCGGTGGATCTCGTGCGCATAGGCAAGGCCTACGTTTGCGACATGACACCCGAGGAGACGGATGCATATCGCCGCCTCGGAAAAGCAAGCGCCTTTCGGGAACGCTCGGTCGAAGAAAATCTCGATTTGTTTGCGCGCATGAAAGCAGGCGAGTTTCCCGATGGTGCGCGGACGTTACGTGCGAAGATCGACGTAAACGCAGCGAATGTCTGGCTGCGCGACCCGGTGCTCTATCGGATCCGGCACGCATCGCATCATCGCACTGGGGACAAATGGTGCATTTACCCGATGTACGACTGGGCGCACACTCTCAGCGATTACATCGAAGGGATCACGCACTCGATTTGCACATTGGAATTCGAAGTGCACCGGCCGCTTTACGATTGGATTCTCGACGCGCTCGAATTACCCGAGCCGCGCCCGCATCAATACGAATTTGCCCGGCTTAACCTGACCTACTCGGTAGTGAGTAAGCGCAAACTTATTCAGTTGGTCAGCGATAAACTAGTGAACGGCTGGGACGATCCGCGCATGCTGACCATTTCCGGTTTGCGCCGGCGCGGCGTGACGCCAAGCGCGTTGCGCACGTTCGCCTACAACATCGGGATCACGAAATATCCGAGCTTGACTGAAATGGCGCTGCTCGAACACACGATCCGCGATGAATTTAATCGCATCGCAACGCGTCGACTCACTGTGCTGCGACCCATCAAAGTTGTGCTAACGAATTTTCCCGAAGGAAAAATTGAGGAGCTCGATGCAATCAATAATCCCGAGGACGCAAATGCCGGAACACGCAAGATTCCGTTCGGTCGCGAGCTTTACATCGAGAGCCACGATTTTATGGAAACGCCGCCGCCGAAATTCTTTCGGCTGCGACCGGGTGGCGAGGTGCGGCTGAAATACGCTTACATCATCAAGTGCGACGAGATGGTGAAAGATGAGGCAGGCAACGTGATCGAGCTGCGGTGCACTGTCGATCTGGACAGCAAATCTGGCGGGCCGACTGCGGGCCGCAAAGTGAAAGGGACAATTCACTGGGTGAGCGCCCCGCACGCGATTGATGCCGAAGTTCGATTGTATGATCGGCTCTTCACTGTTCCCGAGCCGGATGCGGGCGGCGATTTCAAATCATTCATTAATCCCAATTCGCTGGAAGTGGTGAACGCGAAATGCGAACCCGTGCTTGCGAGCGCGAGTCCGAAAGAACGTTATCAATTCGAGCGGCTCGGTTATTTCGCGCTCGATCCCGATTCTACACCCGAAAGACAGGTCTGGAATCGCACAGTTACTCTGAGAGATACGTCGGCGAAAGAGGCGAAACGATCCTGACGAGCTTGGCAGGCGGGCGCCTGCCTTACAACGCTACAACGCCTAACCTGCAATAGCCGCTGTAGGGCAAAGCGCATCGCTTGCCCCGGCATCAAAACATCGCCAGCGCGCGATCGATGCGTGCCAGCACTCTTTCTTTTCCGAGAACTTCAAGCAAATGATACAGACTCGGTCCCACGTTGCTGCCAGTCACCGCGAAACGCGTAGGATGAACGAGTGCGCCGACTTTGAGGCCGAGCTTTGACGCTGTGGCTTTCAAGGTTGCTTCGATTTCGGCAGCGTCGAATTTCTCAAGCGCGCTTAACGCCTCGCGAACTGACTCGAGCCGTGGCTTGTTCTCAGCAGTGAAATTTTTCGCGACGCCTTGCGAGTCGTAATGGAGGTCATCGGTGAAGTAGAACCCGCAATAGGTGGGCAGCTCATCAAACGTGTTGATCTTTCCTTTGCACGTTTGCAACGCCGCACGCACGTAGTTCTCTGGAAATTTGTCGAGCTTGACATCGCTCGACTTCAGCCTGGCGAAGGCCAAATCGTAAAATTCGGAGTCATTGAG
>CATPBS010000254.1 GCA_955652715.1 uncultured Candidatus Udaeobacter sp. | reverse complement strand
GGCGATCGCGTTGTCACTGCCGAGTTGACGTCGAAATCTCCGGCGGCATCTCCGCCGCCCAATCCATTTTCTGGCGCCCAGCGCCGGTTTCCATGATGATCATGGGGAGAGAATTCATCGTGTTCCTGGCGGAGCGCTGTAGCCGCTTCGCTGTGCGAAGCGTGACCCTGATCTGTTTGCAATGCGCGTCGCGCGTCTCACAGAGACGCGGCTACAACATTTGATCAAAAATAAATCAGTATGAACAATGGCGCGCTAGTCAGGCTCGTCGACGTGCACAAAGTCTATAAGACTGGCGAGTGGGAAGTGCCTGCTGTGCGCGGCGTGTCGCTCGAAATCAAGCGTGGCGAATTCGTCGCCCTGATGGGTGCGAGTGGTTCCGGAAAATCGACGCTCATGAATATCCTTGGCTGTCTCGACCGGCCGAGTTCCGGCAGCTATTTCCTGGATGACGCCGACGTTTCTGGATTAGATCGCGATCAGCTCGCCGACATTCGCAATCGCAAAATCGGGTTCGTCTTTCAGAATTTTAATCTGCTGCCACGCACTTCGGCGCGCGAGAACGCCGAATTACCGCTGGTTTACAGCACACAGCACTTGTCACATGCGCAGCTTCGCGAGAAAGCCGATCGCGTCCTTTCATCGGTCGGACTCGCCGGTCGCGAGGATCACCATCCCAGCCAGCTTTCTGGGGGACAGCAACAGCGCGTGGCAATTGCGCGGGCGTTGATTAATGAGCCCGAGATCCTGCTTGCAGATGAGCCAACCGGCAACCTCGACAGCCGCACGAGCATCGAGATCATGGCAATTTTTCAGCAGCTCAACGAGCGCGGAATCACGATCATCATGGTGACGCACGAGCAGGACATTGCAGCTTATGCGCGTCGCAACGTGTTCATGCGCGACGGCTTGATTCTGAATGATCATGCGGTTTCACAACGCGCGAATGCGGCAGCGCAGCTTCAAAATGGCACGGCACGACCGCAGGGCGCGCCGGAAGCCGCTTCAACGCTTTAACGCTTCAACCATTTAACGAATACCATGAGAATCGGGCCCACATTTCACGTTGCGTTGCGCGCGCTGCGTCGAAACAAAATGCGTTCGGTGCTCACCGCGCTGGGTATCATCATCGGCGTCGGGGCGGTCATTGCGATGGTCGGGATTGGCAATGGCGCGAAGGCGCAGGTGGAAGCACAGATCGCCAGCCTCGGAGAAAATGTGATTTTGATTTTTTCCGGCAGCACCACTTCAAGTGGTATTCGGACCGGCTGGGGCGGCGCCGGCACATTGAAGATCGAAGACGCTGAAGCAATTCGTCGTGAAGTGCCCGGTGTAATCGGCGTTAGCGAAGAAGTTGTCTCAACTACGCAGGTGGCTGCCGGAAATCAAAACTGGTTCACTCGGATCTTCGGGGAGTCAGCAGATTATTTTGATATTCGCCAATGGCCGCTGGCGGACGGCGCACCGTTCACGGCGCAAGACGTGCGCAGCGCGAACAAGGTTTGCGTCATTGGCCACACGACCGCGACGCAGATTTACGGCAACGAAAATCAAATCGGCCAGATTTTGCGCATTAAAAATGTGCCGTTCGCGATCACCGGCGTGCTCACGCCCAAGGGGTTGAGCCCGCAGGGCGTGGATCAGGACGACATTGTCGTCATGCCGTACACCAGCGCGATGAAGCGTGTGATCGGCGGCACCACCTTGCGCAACATCAACGTGCAAATCGGCGATCCGGGCCAGATCGCAGCAGCGCAACAGCAAATTATCTCGTTACTGCGACAACGGCATAATATTCGCCCCGGGCGCGACGACGATTTCACGGTGCGCACGCAACAGGAGATTGCCGAAGCGGCCACCGCAACTTCACGGGTGATGACGGTTTTACTGGGCGCAATCGCGGGCGTATCGCTGTTGGTCGGCGGAATAGGAATCATGAACATCATGCTGGTGAGCGTGACTGAGCGGACGCGCGAAATCGGCGTGCGCATGGCGGTGGGCGCGCGCGGCAACGACATTCTGACACAGTTTTTGATTGAGGCGGTGACGCTGAGTTCGGTTGGCGGTCTGATTGGTATTGTCTGCGGCATCGGCGCGTCCAGCGTCTTGTCGATTTATGCGCATTGGCCCACACTGATTTCAATAGCGTCAATTGCTATTGCATTTTTGTTCAGTGCAGCGGTTGGCGTTTTCTTTGGGTTCTATCCTGCGCGGAAAGCCGCCGCCCTCGATCCCATCGAAGCACTTCGATACGAATAGAATCTTAACCGCGGATCACGCGGATAACACGGATTTAACCACGAATGAACACCAATGGACACTAATGAGGGCGAAATGCGCGTTTATTCGTGTGCATTAGTGGTTAGAAATCTCGAAATGGCAGAGCAAACTCGTTTCGAAAAACTGGTCGCCGAGGCGAAGAAGAACATCACCGAGATCTCGCCGCAAGACGCGGCGGAAAAATTAAAAAGCGGCGAAGCGATCATTGCCGATGTTCGCGAGAAAGACGAATGGGACGAGGAACACATTCCCGGCGCCATTCACATGAGTCGCGGCACCATTGAACTGGATATCGAAGAAAAAGTTCCTGACCCGAACGCAATGATCATTTGCCATTGCGGCGGAGGCGGCCGCTCCGCGCTTGCCGCCAAGAGCCTGCCAAAAATGGGCTACAAAAACGTCCGCTCCATGGCTGGCGGCTTCAAAGGCTGGAAAGCAGCAGGATTGTCGAGCACAAAATAACTGGGCTTATCAGCCCACCTTAAGCGGCATCGGCCAGAGCGTTGTGTTCGCGGCGCGCGACCGCTAAACTGGCGCGCATTACTGCACGGCATGAGTTCGCTGGATTATTACGGCATCGAAGAACTTCTCACGGAAGAGGAACGCGCGGCACGCGATCGGGCCAGGCGTTTTGTGCAGGAAGAAGTTTTGTCCGAGATCGTTCCGTGCCATCGTTCGGGCAAGTTCCCAGAACACCTAACGCCGCGCATGGGCGCGTTAGGCTTCTATGCTCCGTATCTAAAAGAACACGGCTGCGCCGGGCTTAGCTACACCGCGTACGGTCTCATCATGCAAGAGCTCGAACGCGCCGATTCGGGTTTGCGCTCGCTGGCGTCGGTGCAAGGCGCCCTCGCGATACAGGCAATCCATTCGTTCGGCTCGCCGGAGCAACGCGCGCGTTGGCTAGCGGGGCTCGTGTCCGGCAGGCGCGTGGGTTGTTTTGCGCTAACAGAACACGGACATGGCTCAGACCCAGGCGGCATGGAAACCCACGCCACGCGCGACGGCGACCATTACATTCTAAACGGCAGCAAATGCTGGATCGGCAACGCGTCCATCGCGGACGTCAAAGTTGTTTGGGCAAAAGACGACGATGGGCACGTCGGCGGATTCGTGGTCGAGAAAGACGCACCGGGATTCCGCGCCCAAGACATCGAGGGGAAGTTCAGCCTTCGCATGTCGCGCACGTCGGAATGCTGGTTCGAAAACTGCCGAATACCTGCGGAAAATCGTTTGCCCAACGCGTCCGGCCTCGGAGCGCCGTTGTCGTGTCTATCGCATGCGCGGGTAGGAATCGCGTGGGGCGTGATTGGCGCGGCTATTGATTGCTATGAAACTGCGCTGACTTACGCCAAGGCGCGCGAACAATTCGGACGGCCGATTGCCGGCTTCCAATTAGTGCAGCAAAAACTTGTCTGGATGGCACAGGAAATTACAAAGGCGCAATTATTGGCGTTGCGTCTCACGCGTCTAATAGAAATGGGTTCGGCGCGTCCTGCACAGATTTCGCTGGCGAAGCGCAACAATGTGTGGATGGCGCTGGAATGCGCGCGCAAGGCGCGCGATATTCTCGGCGCTGCAGGCATCACAGATCGCTATTCTGTGATTCGACATCTGATGAATCTTGAGACAGTCTCAACGTACGAAGGCACGCACGACATTCACACGTTGATCGTCGGTCGAGACATCACAGGAATTGATGCCTTTGCGGGCTAGCATGTCATCCTGAGCCGCGAAGACGGCGAAGGATCTCACATCCGGTGATTGGTCACTCAGATTTGCTTGCGTAGCGCGGCGTGTTGCGGGAGGTCCCTCGCTCCGCTCGGGATGACAGTGCGCAAAGATTAGTTAGATTGAAGTTGCTATGAGCGAGTCAGTTTACATTCTTGGCGGAGGCCGCACGGATTTTAAGCGCAATCTGAAGAAGGAAGGAAAAACGATCCGGCACATCATTATTGAGGCCGGCAAAAAGGCGATCGATGACGCGAAGATTGATCCTTCGGAAATTCAGGCGGGCGCCGTCGGCAATTTCAACGCGGGCCAGTTCACGAAACAGCTGCAACTCGGCGCGTTTATTCCAGAGATCGATCCGAAGTTGCGGGGCATCCCGACAATGCACACCGAAGCGGCGTGCGCGTCCGGGGCGTTGTCAGTGTTGCTGGGCGCGGAATGGATCATGGGCGGGTTTTATGACGTGGTGCTGGTCGTTGGCGCGGAACAACAGAAGACGATGTCGTCGCTTGATGGCTCCGATGTCCTCGGCGCGGCCGCCGATTATCACAATGAAAAGCCGGAGTACGGCGACTTCATGTTTCCCAAATTGTTCGGCCGCATCGCGCAAATTTACATCGAGAAATATGGCGCGACCGAAGCGGACCTCGCTCGAGTCGCATGGAAAAATTACGCACACGCAAAGTTGAATCCACTGGCGCAAATGCGCGACGCCGATCTTACGTTCGATTGTGCATCGCAAGTGTCCGACAAGAACCCGAGTGTCGCTCCGCCGCTTAAAGTTTCGGATTGTTCGCAAATCACCGATGGCGCGGCATCGGTTGTTCTGGTTTCAGGAAAATATCTGGAGAAGATCGGCCGCGATCGTAGCAAGACCGTCCGACTGCTTGGCTACGGTCACACGACCGATTATTTGCCGCTCGACAAAAAAGATGCGCCAACGTTTTCGATCGCTCGAAAGGCGGCAGAGAACGCTTTTCGAATGGCAAATCTGACTCCGCGCGATCTGCAGGGCGCCGAGGTGCATGATTGCTTTTCCATTACAGAAATTGTTGCCTACGAAATTCTCGGCCTCGCCGAACCGGGCAAAGGTGTCGAGCTTGTAAAAAGTGGCGCGACGACGTTGCCCCAGGTGCGACCGGAAAAATCCAACGTGCCATTCGAAATTCCGGTGAACGCGGGCGGTGGCCTCATCGGCGATGGTCATCCTGTAGGCGCGACCGGCGTTCGCCAGGTGTTCGAAGCATATCAGCAGCTCACAGCACAGGCCGGCGCGCGCCAGATTGAGAACGTGCGGAAATTCCTCACGTTTAACATGGGCGGCAGCCTTACGACTTCGGTCGCCATGGTCTGGGGACGCCATTAAGATCGCTCTACCGCGCGTATTAGATTCTTTTTGCGCTTCGGCGAAACGCAACCGGCGTCGCGTCGTTTCGCATTCTTGTTTTAGAGTTCCTAAGGCCAAAATGGGGACCATGCGCGTTTCCTGAAGTGTGACCTCGCTTGCAATTGAAG
>CATPBS010000253.1 GCA_955652715.1 uncultured Candidatus Udaeobacter sp. | reverse complement strand
GAGGAAGAGGTCGGGCAAGCGGCGAGTCATAATTAGAATGACCAAGACTCGGGAAACAATGAAGCTGAGAAGAAAGGTGAAAAAGACTATGCGCGCCAGATGACGCAGGGGGTGCGGGTGGGAAGAACTTGATTTTGGCATAGAAAACATCTCCTACGCATTAGCGCTGCCGGAGACCAAGGACAACTGCAACTCCGAAAAGAATTGGAGAAACAAACAGCAGTTTCATGATAGTGCTTTTCCTCCCGAAAGCTTGTTACAGCAATCCGGGCATAGATCGCGACAACCTTGGACAAAGCGAACCGCATTGAAGGCGAACTTTTCCTCTCACCTCCCCCGGGCTTTCTGCGCGACTCCCGATGTTAATCGTGTTTCCATCGCGAAACGTGCCGTATCGGTTTGGTTGATCGAATGCGCCATAAGTATTCATCGCCCACTGTGTCCAAGCTTTTTACGGCGCGATCGGTCATTTCATTGCGATTCACGTCCATGAATAGAACATGAGCAATTTCGAGATGAAGATCCGATTTACGGTCCGAAGACGTTCAAATTTCACGCCTAACGTGCACCAAGGATACTCGATCTCGCACCACCCTCCGTTTTGCACAGAAAAGGACACGATTTACTGGTAAGGGCGATGTTCGAACGAACATACGTCCCCTCCGACCGTCCGCAAAAAATAAACGGTCGAGAATCGTACGGTTCATAAGACTCTAAAATTCCAACTGCCATCCGAACTCGGAATCGGGACAACCAATTTTATCAAAATTCTTCAGGTAGCAGCGCAACGGAAAAGGCGATGACTTGCACCTTTCCTCGAAACGAAGACTGCTCTTTCTAAGCAGTTGGCAAGAATGAAACGCACGCTCTGGACATTGAGCTGAAGAAATAAGCGCGCCCAAAGAAACGAACCGATAACCATTATCGATCCACGATAGTTGGATCGACAATGAGGAAAAAACTCGTGACCGGTGACCGAACTGGATCACCGGCGGCGAGCAGGATTAGTCGAGCAGGCGGAATTACTTGAGCGTGATCTCGCGCATGAGCTTGCTGCCCATAATCTCGCGAATATCGAGGCGTTTCACTGCAATCGCCTGCTGTTGATCGAGTGTGCCCACGATTTTTCTGGCGATCGGATCGGCCTTTTCGCGCACGTTGTCGAGCGCGGCCATGTTCTTCGATTCCACCATCAGCAGGATGTCGAAGTCCTGCGGTGTGGCGGCGGCGCCGAGCAGAATTTTATAATCGAGGATTAGATTCTGCTTTTTGGCTTCGTCGAGGGTGCCTGTGAAGGTCTTGGCGAGGCCTTTGAGGTATTCATCGCCCATGCCGTATTTGGCTTTGACCATGGTGATGTTCCAGACCGGGCCTTCGGTATAAGGCGCATCGCTCTGTGCGGAGCACAGGCTTGCGATGCCGAGCGAAAGCGCGGCGAGCGCGACGATTTGTAATTTCTTTGCAGTATTCATTTCAGGTGCTTTCTGTTTGGTGGTTGCTGTTTTGCCGGCTCGCCGCCGGCCCCCCGGTGGCGGAACGGGATGGACTATCCCTCACTGCCGGTGTTCACGGATCGTGACCCGCGGGCGCGAAATATGCAAGAAAAATTACGACGTACTCCGGGCGTTTTAACGGCCTCCTACGCGACAGCTTTTTCAAATCGACGAGGCGCGAGGGAAGGCAAGCGGGATTATTCTGCTTCCTAAATGCCGAATAATTCGGCACAATTCTCGTTAGGTGTAGAGCCCAATGTGGGGCTCATAAATCACGATGCTTTGTTTTTTGTTCTCTTTGAACTGGCTCTGTAATTTCGATATTGTTGCGCGCTGTGAAAAGACCATGACCAAAAAGCTGCTTCCATGAACCTGCCCCGTCTAGGCGTGATCCGGCCGAAAACAAAATGGGCCGTTGAAACCTTGTAGAAGTTCTGAATTCCTCCAATCCCGTTAGCTGATGCTGAGACGCGCTTTACGATTGAGAAGACGTCGGTCGAGCGAAGAAACCTACGGTCGCGCCGACCTCACCCGGATCGACTATACGGATCCCGACGATATTTTTATCGTTGGCTATCCGAAAAGCGGCAACACCTGGATGCAAAACCTTGTAGCAAGCGTCGTTTTTTGGAATGATCCGCGCCTAACTCCCGCCAGCTTAATTCAAGACTTAGTGCCGGACGTGCATTCTCAGCGGGACTACCTCCGCTACCGCACGCCTATGTTTTTTAAGACCCATCACCTGCCGCGGCCCGAATATCGTCGGGTAATTTATCTAGTTCGTGATGGCCGCGACGCAATGGTCTCGTATTTTCATTTTTTGGGTGCTATCAATAAGAGCGATCCCGACTTCTTGGAAATGGTTTCCCTGGGCGAAGGGCTTTTTCCCTGTCGATGGCACGAGCATGTAGAGGCGTGGATGGCAAACCCTTTTGGGGCGCAGATGATGATGATTAGTTACGAGTCGTTGAAAGAGAAGCCAATCGACAAACTACAAGAGCTTTGTTCATTTGCGCGACTCGAACGAAGTCGCGACTTCTTGGAGGCGGTCGTTCGCAATTGTTCCTTCGAGGTGATGCGCGAGAAGGAAACGAAATTTGGATGGGACGACAATGGGGCGTGGCCGAAGGACAAGTTTTTCGTTCGCCGGGGGACAATTGGATCATACAGGGACGAGATGCCACCTGCCGTCTTGGCGAGTTTCACGGAGCAATCGTCAAATGCACTAAGACTATTGGGTATATCGAATCAATTCACGAACGGCCCGTTTGATTATGATTGAGCGAATAGAACACTCGTGGCGTTTGCTTTCCATAATTCTCGATCGTCTCTCGAAGCTTGAGCTGAACAGCGAATGGATCAT
>CATPBS010000252.1 GCA_955652715.1 uncultured Candidatus Udaeobacter sp. | reverse complement strand
TCTACTGGATGCGGTTCATTTTGCTGCCGCTGTACTTCATCGCAGCCTGGTGCACCTACCAAATTGGCACATCACTTTTCTCCAGACGGGTCGGGATATGGGCTGTTATCCTCGTTGGCCTTTATACCCGTTATCATTTTATTTCGGTGGAATTTCGGACGGATAACCTTTGGGCGCTGCTTTGGTTGCTCTGTGTCACAGTGTTAGTCACAGGGCCACTGACTGTGCGTCGCGCTCTCGTCGCCGGCCTTTTGCTTGGGCTTTGTTTCGGCGTCTCAATGAAATCGGCGCTGTTTTTGTTCTCGATTGCGGTCGCAGCGACGCTCACGCTATTTCTCGTTGGCCGCCAAAGATTGGGCCAATCCTGGAGTTATCTGACGCGGTGCGTAGCCGGCTTTGTTCTTTCGGCATCAACTGTGCCTGTGACAATAATGGCCTTCTTCGCGCTCAAAGGGCTGTGGGGGGATTTCCGATATTGTGTATTCGATTTCAATTTTTTGGCACGTAGCGAATCCGCAAACTCTCTCGTTTTGAAAAGCCATCCCGCGCTAACATTCATCATCGCGTTGCTCATTATCGGTTATGTCGCGTGGCGGATGATGCGCGCTGCAGATAATGCCGGTTTGGCGTTCCGGCGCGGATTTATTCTGATTGTTTGTGCTTCTTATTTTCTCGCCCTCAAAACTCTCTGGCCGGTGCGCAGCCATGACGATGATCCGCCATTTTATCCGCTCGCTGCTGTCCTCTGTACCGGCGCATTATTTGCCTTCGCCAATGCATCGATCGGTTATAAGTGGAACCAGGGCCGAATCTTTAGATCGATGCCGTTGCCGGCGTTTGTCGCGGTTGGCGAAATTCTTCTTCTTGTTGGGATGCAACCGATTTGGAAAGACAGAACCAGACCGGAGACCGATTTGCTGCACAATGTGCTCGCATTAACGCAGCCAGCCGACTATGTCTTTGATTGCAAAGGCGAAACGGTTTTCAGGCAACGCTGTGTTTGGCCGGTTTTTGAAACCATCACCAAATCGGCTATTCAGCGTGGAATCCTAATCGATAATACGCCGCAGAGATGCGTCGAAACGCACACGTGCGTGGCAGCGACGACACTCATTAAGAGATTACCGCGCGACACGCGGCGTTTTGTGAAGCGTCATTACTTACCCGTAGGACACAACTTGCGGATAGCTGGCGAGGAACTGAAACCTTCAGCCACAAACCCTCGCCGCTGCGAGTTCGACGTAACCATTCCGGCAGTCTACGAAATCATCTCCCCTAACGAAAATGTATCGGGTATACTTGACGGGATTCCCTACAACGGCGCGCGCTTTCTTGCAGCCGGGCCGCACAATTTTGAATCGGCATCACCATCGCGCAGCTTGATCTTACTCTGGGCGCAAGCGGTGGCTCGACATTTCACTCCCTTCGCGCATCATACTTAGCTGCAGATGTCTGCTCCAATATTCACATCCGATTCGAGGTTGATGCTGATTGCGCCGCACCCCGACGACGAGGCACTCGCTTGCAGCATTATTCTCCAGCGCGCCGTCCGTGTCGGTGCAGCCATTCACGTCCTTTATGCCACGGATGGGGATGATAATCCTTGGCCGCAGCGTGTATTGGAGCGCAAGTGGCGGTTGGATGCGACTGACCGAAGACGCTGGGGAAAATTGCGACGTGCGGAAGCGCTGGCTGCTCTGCACATTCTCGGTGTCAACCCATTGGACGCCCGATTTCTAGCGTTACCCGATCAAGGGCTAACAGGTTTATTAATGACCGGTTGTCGATCAACTCTCGAACGACTCGCGACATCCATAAATGACTGGTCTCCGACGGACCTTCTTATTCCTTCGATCCACGACACGCATCCAGATCATAGTGCGCTGGCCGTGATGCTACAGCTTGTTCTGGCCCAGTTGTATCCGCAGGGACCACCAATGTCGGTCTGGGCTTACACGGTTCATGGAAAGAGTGAAGCGTTTTTCAATCGTGCGCAGGAACTTCCACAATCAAAACCAGAGACAGCGATTAAGGACCAAGCGATCCGTTCCCACAAAACACAACTCAAGCTGTCACGACGACGGTTTCTCGGGTACGCGGCTCGGCCGGAATGTTTTCTCAAAGTCGAGTCATGCGAATCAACTGTTGTCGATGGACCAATTCGGTGGATTTCGAGGCTACCTGATGTCCTTCGCGTGAAGTTGCTGATTACCGCGACATCAATACGCAACGCAAACGCGACGCTCTTTGTTCTGGGTTTTAACCTAGATGGGAAATTTCGTTGCATGCGCATGCAGGTTCCTGTTCAGTCGTCCGGAGCGGAAGTGTTCGACTGCCATACGGGCGAGCGGGTTGTTGTCGCGCGATATCGCGGCGACGCCTTTGCAGGCGAGTTCGAAATCCCTGTTGACATTTTTTCGCCTGCGCACGCGCTCTTCGTTAAACTGGAGCGTCGCTCGTGGTTTTTTGATGAGGAGGGATGGCTTGAAACTCCAGCGACTGTAGCGGAGACCGCGCTTACAAGAATGGTCAGAACCGGATCCATGAGGGCGGAAGCGCTCTCTTGAAGGGCGGTCGGGGCGAAGCATTCGCGATGTTCTCGCAGCGGCGCTGTGATTAGAGTGAACCTGGCCCAGCGCCGTAAAGTCGGAGTCGAAGGCTCACTGTCGCGTAAAGTGCGCGGTTCCTGCCGCGGCGTCATTCAACCTTGTCGAATGCACCGCTAACCGCCATGACAAAACGGGCCTGCAGAGCCGTCGCTACAAGACGAATGTATCAAGTGAAAGATGGTGTCTCTTTTGCGAATGAACTTGATTGGCAGAGCTGCATTAAAATCGCTCTGATTTTTCTTGCAGCGTTCGCGCTCTATCTCATTTCGCGCTCGCCAGGACTCGATGAGTGGGACTCGGTGCAATTCGCGATGGGCATCCGCGAGTTTAATCTGTGGAAACATCAGCCGCACCCACCCGGATATCCTCTCTACATTTTTTTTGCGTGGTTCCTTGCCCGATTGTTTGGATGGAGCCCGGAGTTCTCGCTGCAGTTCCTAAGCTGCGTTGGTGGCGCACTTTTTGTCGCAGCGTGGTTTTGTATTATTCGTCTTCAATTTGGCGAGCGATTCGCCTGGTTATTCTCAGGAACCCTGGCAATAACGCCGTTAATCTGGATGACCTCAACCAGAGCCCTCACCGACAGCCTTGCCGTAGGCTTGTTAAGTGTTCAGCTTTTTTGTTCGCTACTCTTTCGGAAAGAGAGTGGGACAAAACGATTGATTACGATTGGGTTGTTTGGAGCAGCTGCTGCCGGGGTGAGACCGCAGCTTTTACCGGTCGCTTTGTTGATTCTAATTACATCATTGTTTCATCGGCGCGCCGGCGCAAAGGTTTGGCTAACCGGCGGCGCGATTTTCATTGCCGGCTGCCTGCTGTGGCTTGTGCCGACGTGGTATATCCAGTCAACGTTACCGGGGCCAGTGTCTGGCTGGAGGTCGTATCCGGCTCAACTTTACTCGCAATGGCTCTGGCGTTTCGGTCGCCCGGGTGTTTTCATCGGCGGCGGTCATATCACGCTGGCGGATTTCGCCAAGCAATTCGCGCTGCACATTCTTGGCTGGTTTGGTATCGGTCTCGGCTTTCTATGGTCGCCCTTTACGCTGGTGGTAGGGACGTTGCTCGCCGCCTGCGGGCTGGTAGTCTATGTGGCGCGGTTGAACGACCGCGATCGCAATTTCTGGAAAACGCATTGGGTATGGGCTCTCTTGCAAATCGCGCTCGTTTTTTGTTTTTTGCCAGCCGATCAACGCTACTACCTCATTATCATGCCGCTTCTGCTCGTAGCGCTTCTTCGCGGCTTCTCTCACATGCCCATGCCGTTCCGTGTGGGCATGTTCTTGCTGCCTGCGCTGCTCCTGAGTATCTCTATTCCCGCTGCAATCGAGAGCCACAGCGATCCAGCGCCGCCGATCAAACTGGTTCGATTTTTACAACAGCAGTACCCAACCAATCAGCGAGGCGAGGTCCTGTTATTTCTCGCCCATTGCCAGCGGCATTTTAAATGGTATGCACCGGAATTTACCGTGTTTGACAATGTGCCATCCTTTGCCGTGCCACCGGAGCGTTTAGAAAGCGCGAAGGCGATTTATACGGACGAGCCCCGGCTTGCGCGTGCTCCCGATTGGCAACTTATCCTTGCAGCGGAATTTTCGCGTTCTGTCGTGATTTACGGAAAGCACCACGATGTCCGGCTGTTTCGGGTCGAAAGAGTGAGCGCACCATGAAGAAGATTTTTGTCACCGGCGCAAGCTCCGGCATCGGTCTCGCCATCGCCAAATTACTGGTGGCCCAGGGTCACGAGGTTTGGGGCACATCGCGGAATTTGGAACGCATCCCAAAAATGCCGCGATGCCATCCCGTGCGTCTCGATTTGACCCATCGACTTCCCATCGAGGAGTCATTCAATTTCGCGCTTACCGAAGCTGGTCACTTTGACGTTGTAATCAACAATGCCGGGGCCGGTCACTTTGGGTCCGCTGAACTGCTTCCTATGGAAACAATTGCGAGCCAGTTTCAAGTTCTGGTTTTCGGTCAGATCCAATTGATGCAACTCGCACTTCGCCACATGCAAGCGCGCGGAGAAGGTTTGATCATTAACGTCACCTCGCTGGCTTCTCGGCTTCCAGTGCCGTTCATGGCAGCTTACAACGCCGCCAAAG
>CATPBS010000251.1 GCA_955652715.1 uncultured Candidatus Udaeobacter sp. | reverse complement strand
CGGCGCTGTTGCTAGCGACTATTCGGAAATGGTAAGTTGTACTCGCCGTTAAGCTGCTGATGTTGGCACTGATGCCCAGGTACGTGTTCCCACTGTGACTTTGGGGGGCAGTGGTGAGCCCGTAGCTGGTCGTTGTGCCGTACTGGAAGTGAACAGTCGTGGTCAACCCGTGTGGATCGAGTAAGCCATTGAGCGTGGCTGAAAAACTCGCGATGGACGTTGCCGGATTAGTTATGACGACCGGAGGCCCGGTCGCGCTAAGCGTGGTAAATGTCCTGTCGCTGCCAAAGCTGGTGCCGCCATTGTTGTGAGCTACTATTCGGAAATGATAAATGTGGCTCGCGAGTAAGCCGGTGATGTTGGCACTGATAGCCCGGACCGTATTCCCGGTCTGAGTCTGGACTGGAGTGGCGGAGCCGTAACTGGTCGTCGGACCATACTGGAAATCGACAGTCGTGGTTGCCCCGCGTGGATTGAGTGAGCCATTGAGTGTAGCAGAAAAACCTGCGACGTTCGTTGCCGGATTGGTTGTGACGGCCGGGGTGGGAGTAGGTGTGGGTGCCGGCGTAGCTATCGGTGTCGGCGTCGGTGTAGGTGTCGCATTCGGATTCGACACAATGACCGTGCCTACCATATTGCAGCATGCCCCATGCACGGTGCAGTAATACGGAAACGACCCGACAGTGTTGAAGGTGTGAGAGAAGGTAGCTCCCTGGTTGAGAATCCCAGAGTCCCAAATCCCGTTGGGTGTGCCCGGAGTACCTGAGGTGCTGCTGTGACCGCTCGAGCTAAAGGTCCATTGCACTGTATCCCCTGGTGGATCGTCATCGATGCAGGCGAGAAGCAGAAGCAATTGTTGCCAACCGTCACCGTGACTGTAACGCCGCTTGCCACCGTCGGGCTGATAGCTACAAGCACACCGAGAACCAACAGCAATATCATCGACCGGCGTGAAGAAGTTTTCATCGCGTCAACCATTTCGTTTTCACCACGGACATCACAGTGTGTAATTGCAAACAATCTGTTGCCGCACGCAATACCGGAAAAGTGACGCGATTGTTACTTTTCGGCTCGTAGCTGAAATTAATCCCTGCCTGTCGAGCGAATTAAGCTAGAGGCCTAATTTCCGGACTGGATGGTGTAGCCAACGTGGCGGACGGTGTGAATCAGCGGAGGATCCCCAATTTTCTTTCGCAGCCGGCCTATGAAAACTTCGACGAGCTTCGTATCGTACTCGTGCTCATGTTCCCAAACGCGTTCACACAGCTCGGTGCGCGTAAAGACACGACCCGGCTCCCGCATCAACACCTTCAATAACATTAGCTCGCGCGGAGAAAGTTCGATGCGTTGGGTACCGCGGTGCACGTTGTGACTTGCCAGATCCAGTGTGACATCGCCAACACGCAACGACATTACCGGTTCCTCCGCGTAACGCCGTCCGAGTGCGCTCACGCGTGCCACTAGTTCGCGCATGGCAAATGGCTTGGGCAAATAATCGTCAGCCCCGAGTTGTAACCCAGTTACCCGATCATCGACAGCGCCGCGCGCGGTAAGCAGCAATACACGGCCCGCGAGATGTTGCGCGCGCAGGCGCTTTAACACTTGGAAGCCATCGATTCCAGGCAGGCCAATATCGAGCACGATGAGATCGAAAGGCGTCTTCTTCACTTCGTCTAAAGCGGCTTCGCCATCGCGAACTGTTTTCGGATCATGACCGGCCTCAGTTAGCGCCGAAGCGATTTGACGTGCCACAGGGGTTTCATCTTCGACAATCAGGATGCGCATGGATTTTAAGAGTAGATTCGATGATCAGAAACGGACGGTAAACTGTGCGGCAAACAAATGATTATCATTCTTAGGGCCCGTGGTTTCGTGTTGAAAACCATACTGCAATTTTAACTGGGCGTGTGGTGTGAAGCGATAGGCTGCGGCGATGTCGATCCTGCCGAGGTCCTGACTCCAGTGAACGTTATGGCCGTAGCCATCACTGATCGTCCCGAAGAGTTGTTGGTTCCATCGAAGCGCGCCAAAGAACTGCGGGGTAAATTTGTATTTCGCTTCGACATAATAAGCGAATGTATCTGCGTCTCCCACGTGAGGCACTTGAAAACGCGCTTCATAAACCTCCGCCCACACTTGCAGATGATGCCAGGCAAAACTGGCATCCTGTCCGAGAACAAACTCTCGATAATCGTCGATATCGCGCCCGGGCGGCAGCGTAGGTCCGGCCTCGCGCCGAAAATACGGACCCTCGCTTGCTGACACGCCAAAATTCCACGCCTCGTTAGGTCGAAAGCCAGCGCGCGCACTGAATGTCGGATCTTCGAAGCCGTTCTCTGTAACATACCAAGATTCGGGACGCGAGGAGAGGGACGCATTCTTCATTTCGACGGCGTAATCAAATCGGCCCAGCCGGCCGGAGGCAGATACGCCGGTCGCATAACTGGGCCCCCAGATCACCGGATTGAATGCATACTTTTGAACGTAATAAGGCCCATAAATGAAATCCAGCGGTGAAGCCGGAGCATATTTATCCTGGATGGCCGTGACGTTTTCATAAACTAGCGGTGCGTTGATAAACGGGTTATCCCATGACAAGTGCCGCGGGACCCAATTGCCGACGACGGGCGCGAATTTGCCGACTTGGAAAGTAAAACGGCCGTCCTCCCATGGTGTAATTCGAAGCGCATACTCATCCAAACGAATGTCGGCGCCGTGATCGGTGGGATCGAACCCTCGGTCCACTCGGGCTTGCGCGAAGAAATAAACTTGAGAGCCAAGTTGCGCGTCGAGAAATAGCGTGAGACGCGGATTGAAGAGGTTGTCGGTCTTTGAGTCGATGAGAGCGGGTGCCGGCTTTTGGAAGTTATAAAATTCAAGATCAAGTGTGCCGCTCAATCGTGCGCGCAGATTATCTTGAAATGCGGAAATGGTAAGCGCCGTGTCCAAGCGGTCGAGAGAATCATCAACATCGAAAGCGCACGCTGTGCAGGCAAAAAGGCACAGGCTGAAAGTGTGCAACTTCATGCAAAAGCATTAACACCGTCTGCGGCGGAAAAGCGCACTTCAAACTCAGTCCAATCGTCTTCCGAATTCACGAGGCGCAAATCGCCTCCATGCAGCCGGGCGAGCTCGCGCGCCAGATTCAGACCGATTCCGTGGCCCGAAGCAGCCGAGGGGGTCGAGCTGTGATGAAACCGCTCGAAGATGTTTTCACCGGGCGGGATTGTGCGGCCCGTATTCCCGACCGTCAGCACAATGTCGCTGCCGTTGCCACATGCGCTAACCCGAATCCGCCCGCCGGGACGATTGTACTTTCGCGCGTTCTCCAGGAGATTTTGCACAATGAGCGACGTGTACGGTTTTTCGCCGGTCACAAACAGGCCGCGGGGAAATTCCTTCTCGATGTTTACATCGGGCGAATCGGGAAGCGCGCCAAGATCGTCCAGCCACTCATCAACGAGCTGGCTCAGGTTTACCGGTGTCGATGCGATTTGGAGATGACCAGCGTCCATGCGCGACAAAAGAAGCAAATCTTCAATTACGCCGGTCAAACGATGCGTCTGATGGAGCAGAGCGGACAACTCCTCATAGACCTCAGGCTTAAAGCCTTCGCGTTCCAGCAATGATTCGACACCGACCCGAAGAACGGTGACCGGGCTTTTCAACTGATGTGAGGCGTCGGCAGAATATCTTGTGGATCGTTTCAGTTCCTCGGCAGTCGAAGCAAGCGCGGCTTCAGCGCGTTTTCGTTGCGCGCGGTTCTCTTCCGAATCCAGCGCCAGCTTTTTCACTGGCGCTGAGAGCCTGAGCGCAACCAGATGGCTGACAACGAAACCGCCTAACAAAAGCAGTGCGCCAGCGCCGCCGATTTGCCAGCGGAGCCGATGCAACTCTCCCAGCGAATAACTGACTGGATAAACGCAAATTTCGTAAGCGGGCGGAAACAGCGAACCCGGATTGAGCCGCTTGTAAAACAAAAGCTGAGGCGCGCCATCGACGTCGACGCGAAAGTAGTTTTGACCTTGATCAGAATTGGCGAACGCACCTACTTTGTCATTCAGAGAGGTCTGCGCGGATCTGGTGAGCGCCGGCAGATACAGCTGGCCATTCGCCCAAATGCCGCTCTTCATTCCGGTGTGTTTGTCTTCGAGCTCTAGTGGTTTGAACCCGATCACAAGCGCGGAAATCAGATCGCCCGTGTCGGTCGAAAAAATCGGCGCGGCTATCACTTCATCGAGAGCTCCGCCGCCGCCCCTGGTATTCTCCTGGACATAACCGATTTGCTGCGTGTCCGGCAATTTCTTCAGCGCAAGTTGCGCTTCAGTCGAGGCGTCCAGCTCTCCAACATCGTAAGGATTCAATGGTTTGATCACAGCGCCTGTGCTGTCGAGGAAGCGATAGAATTTCGCATGAAGCCATTGTGCTGCCTGCCCGGGAGGCGGTTCCTCGCCTTCCATCAGATCGCGCAGCTCATCTTTGGCGCTGGGATACAATAGATCGAGCGCATTGTCTTCGATCGCCGCGTGAATCCGCGGCTTGGCTGCGAGCGTGTTGCAGCGATCGGCCAGCGCGGCATGGCGAAGTTCCTCAAGTTTATGCAATGACGAAAGTTCATTCTGAAAAATCTGCTGCAGGTTTTGTTCCGCATCGGTGGTGACTTTGCGCTGGGCCAGATAAAGACCGAGAGCGGTCAGTGTTGCGACAATGATCATCATCGCGGTGAACAATCGAGTGCGAAAGCTCGCGACCCCTTTGTCTTTTACTTGAACCGCCGGCCTCATAGGAAATCAACATGCAGCGTTTGGCCACTCTTCAACTCCACGGCCTTTTCGCGCGTAGTCCTGCTGTCGATCCATGCCTTAAGTGTGTGGCGACCTGCGGGAAGGCCCGCTAACCGAAAGTGTCCCTCGGTATCTGTCATCACAAAATAAGGCGTGTTCAAAACGAGAATCAGCCCGCGCATGTGCTCATGAATGTCGCACCGCAATGTGACTAAACCCGGTTTATCGAATGTTTCCGCGGGGATCGGCCGTTCCTCCGGACGATAACGGCCGAGGTCAAATCGTTTGACGGGCGAATAGGAAAAAATGCTGTGATAGACGTCATCGAGGTTTGGGAATTCGACTTTGGTTCCGACCCGCACCGGCAGGAGCGATGGAATGAAGGTTAAATCCTTTTGCACGACCTGCTTCACTGACAAGGAAACTGGGGGCTGGAAGGCGCCCTCGAGATAGACTACCGCCAGCGGCGGCTGCGTCGACAGAACTCCACCTTTCGTGACGATCTCGTAGCGTTTCGCCTGAACCGGGGCCGAGTGCGATTTTGGGAGTTCCACGCGTCCCTCGACTGTGGCGCTCGCCAGAATCAGAGGGGGTAGCAGGGAAACAATCGCGTTCAACCATAGCAACCCCCGCAGATGCATTTTCTCGCTAGTGTAGCAGGCGTTTCAT
>CATPBS010000250.1 GCA_955652715.1 uncultured Candidatus Udaeobacter sp. | reverse complement strand
GAGTACGAGCATTCGAAATCATTTACCCGGCACGATTGAGCAGATTGTATCTGACAAGGTCGTCTCAGAAATTGTCATTAACACTGCCGCTGGGCCGGTGGTTTCGATCATCACAACTGGCTCAGTCAAGCGGATGAATCTTAAAAAGGGAGACGCCGTTTTCGCCATAATCAAAGCGACCGAAGTGTCCGTCGAGAAGGAATCGTCGCCGCGGAATTGAAACTGTACCACTACCCAAAATTGCACTGATCCTCCACTGGATTCCCGATAAGCGTTCGCAGTTATTCTGCAAATCGCGCTCGGCCTCGTAGCGCCTTGACAGTTTAATCATTGAGCGGTTACGAGTCGCGTCGTGAATCCGCCAAGTGAAGGTCGTCGAGAACTCGATTCGGTCGTCATTAACATTGAGCTCACTCTGGTCAGCATTATCCAGGGGGTTGCACTTTTTTTTCTGACGGACAATGCCCGAGCGCTCCTGTCGATGCAGCGCGCGAGCGCGTTTCTCTATGTTGCGGCCAGCTTGTGCGTGATCTTCATATTTTGGTCGCGTTCCGTCATTCACACCCTCACGCTGATTCGGTGGCCCCTCGAGTTTGGGCATAACTTTTTTTACATCGCCTGCGCGCTGGGCGAAGCGATTCTTTTCAGCCGCCTCGATAATCCTCTGGCGTGGTTTCAACTAAGCGCCGCTTACGCCGGCATTGTTTGGCTGCTTTTTATTTACGATATGCGGCTGATTCGCGCGCGCATCGCCGAGTCACGCGATGATTCCGAGCGCGCCCTTTACGCATGCGCCAGGTCCGATCAACTGCTCAACATTCGTGCGCTTGTGCCGCTGCTTTTCTTTCTCGATCTCGCCTGCATGTTGGCCATTTGGAGATGGCCTGATCTATTCATTGCTCGCTCCCGTCACATTTGGTTAATTAGCGCCCAGCTCCTCTCCTTCATCGCTTACCTGATTTACACTGGCCGCTACTTCAGCGCGATTGCACCGCTTGTCCTGCGGAGTCGGCGGACAAATTAGCGGGCGCGGATTTTCATGGCGCGATCCGGAGTTCCTCGCGGCGACCTGTGGTGGGTAATGGCTTTTTGTTGTTTCGCCGCTGTACGCGTGCTGGTCTTTTCCGCGGCGTTTCCGTTTTTCAACAACGTAGATGAACGGCGCCATTTCGATCTGGTAATAAAATATGCTTACGGCCATGTGCCGCGGAGTGCTGAACTGATCTCGACGGCAACGCTCCCGTACCTCTCACGATATGCGTCGCCCGAATTTCTTTCGGCGCCCGAACATTTTGAGGGCGGCTACTATGGACCAATGTGGAAGCATTCGGCCGAAGAAGTCGCGCCGACGATTGCCAGGATCGAAGAGATATGGAGTCGTACGCTTAATCAGGAATGCTCGCAACCGCCGCTCTATTACGTCGCCGCGGCCGCCTGGTTTCACATCGGGCAATTGATCGGCGTGAAAGGCGGTTATGCGCTCTATTGGGTTCGCTTTCTTAACGTCGCTTTGGTGGTCACGCTGGTGTGGCTCGCCTACGTGGCAGCGCGAATTATTTTTCCAGATCAAGTTGCGTTGCGACTCGGCATTCCCCTTCTGGTCGCGTCAATACCTCAAGACGCGTTTTACGGAATCGACAACGACGTCCTCTCGCCAATTTGCTTTGGAGTGACGTTCATCTGTCTGCTGGGCTGGGTTCGCGAGGACCAGCACAGTATCGTGCTCGGGATCGGGACCGGTTTGTCGATCGCAGCTAGCTATCTCACAAAGCTCAGCAACTTACCCCTTATTCTTGTCGCCGTGGGTGTAATTGCATGGTGGTGCTTCGCACAAGCTCGATCCAAAACATTGCGCGGCGCGATACCAGCTCTCGGCGCGCTCGTCGCTTGTGCTGCAATTCCAATCATCGCGTGGATGTTCTGGATGAAATCCCATTTCGGCGACTTCACCGGTGCCGCCTCAAAAGCGCAGCTGCTTGGATGGACGGCGAAACCATTCTCGGACTGGTGGTCGCATCCAATTTTTACTCTCTCTGGGATGTGGACGTTCCTTTCCGAATTAATTGCCAGCTTCTGGCGCGGCGAATTCATGTGGCACGCGCACACCATCGGCTCAAAGGGAATGGACTTGTTTTACGTCTTTTCCTCGCTTGGGCTGATTCTCATTACGATCGCTTCGGTTTTGCGAACACGAACCAACAATTTCGCCGAAATGCAGCGCCGCGTGCTTTGGATCGCCGTTGCCTGTGTTATCGCTACAATCGTGTTTCTCGCTTTTCTTTCGCTTCAATTTGATTTCGGCCAGTGCATCAACCCCTCGCGGGAGCGGCCCTACTTTTTCCAAGGCCGCTTGCTCGGCGGTGCGATGATTCCATTTGCGATGCTTTATGTTTACGGCTTGCATCGCCTGCTGCGCGCAGTGCCTGCTCTTGTCCTCACCGCCACTATTGCAATCGCAATTACAATCACCATCTCCGAATTTCTGGCAAACCGCGTAGCCTTTGCCAGCGAATACAATTGCTTCCACATGTAACCATCCGCCGCGCAAGATCACGGTCTTCAGCCATCGATCGGTTCGCCTTTGGAGTGAATAGCTATCGCTCGAGGTGAATCTTGCTGTCGAGATAAAGCACAACGAAGCCGATTCCGAGCAATGGTTGGAGAATTCTTTGCAGAAGGTTCAGGGCAAAACCGGAAACATCAAAGCCATGAGCTTGCTGTGCTTCCGTCAGTTTTTGGAGAAGCGCTTGTGGATCTTGTGTCGTCATCACCTCATTGAAATAGTGGTGCAGGGTAGTCCACTGAGGAACTAGCGTGACTGCGAGCACAAACGCAAACCACAGAGATGCAATAACGGCTCCGCGCCATAACGGGCGTTGATACCACGGAAGGTCGCGGCCACTGCGCGCGAGATTTCTGCTTTCGCGCAGCGAATCGATGAATCCGGCGTTTCCGAGAACCGCAAACTGCTGCCAAAACAGGACGTTGACGAAGAAACGGCCGAACATCCAAACCTGCAGGACGAGCAAACCCAGCACGATAAAAATCAGCAACAACGAAGACGCACCGCCAAGAGCGATGGCTGCAATTGCCAACCCAAATACGATCAGCAGAAAGAACACGCCATAGACGAAGATGCACAGCGCAGTAACGCGCGACCAGAATCTGACAGCTTGGCTTAACACGGCGACCAAACCCGGTCGACGCCCGCCAGCAATCTCAGCAGTGAGAATTTGGATGCCCGAGACATAAATCGGCCACATCGCCATTGAGAGGATGAACATCAAGAAGGCAAAAAAAACCG
>CATPBS010000249.1 GCA_955652715.1 uncultured Candidatus Udaeobacter sp. | reverse complement strand
CCGCCTCGACCGCAACGTCCATGAGGAAGATAAGGACGAGCAAATGAAGCTCTATCTCGATGCGCTCGCTCAGGCTTATGACCCGCATTCGGAATACTTGAGCAAGGCCGACATGAAGAATTTTAGCATAAACATGGGCCTCTCGCTCGTAGGCATCGGCGCCATGCTTCGGTCGGAAGATGGCTATGCAAAAATCGAAAGTCTGGTGCCCGGCGGACCCGCGCAAGTGGATGGAAGGCTCAAGGTGGGCGACCGGATTACTTCTGTGGCACAGGGTCAGGCAGATTATGTCGATGTTCGCGAGATGCGACTGGACAAAGTTGTCGAAATGATCCGCGGCAAAAAAGGCACACGTGTGAGGTTGCTCGCGATTCCCGCGGATGCCGCGGATCCGTCGCGCCGGAAAAATGTCGAGCTGGTGCGCGATGAAATTAAGCTGAAAGATCAGGAAGCCCGCGCCGATATCATCATCAAAAAAGATGAGAACGGTGATCCAATAAAACTCGGGTGGCTTACGCTCCCTTCTTTTTATGCAGACATGGACAGGCACCAGAAGAGCACGACGCGTGATGTGCTGGCGCTGCTCAAACGGCTGAAGAAAGAGAACATTGCCGGGCTGGTTGTGGATCTACGACGAAATGGAGGCGGCTCGCTTGAAGAGGCGCTCTCGCTCACTGGCTTGTTCTTGAAATCGGGCCCAATCGTGCAGACCAAGGACTACAATGGAAGCACCAGGATTTCGTCCGACCCAGACCCGGGCATCGCCTACTCCGGGCCTCTCGTAATTTTGACCAGCCGTCAAAGCGCGTCCGCCAGCGAGATTTTCGCAGCTGCTCTTCAGGATTATGGCCGCGCAGTGATCGTCGGCGACAAGAACACATTTGGCAAAGGTACTGTGCAGACGATCCTCCCCATCGGCCGGTTCGCTTCGCTGTTGGGCAGCCGTTCCGACGAAGACGGTGCGTTAAAGCTGACAATCCAAAAATTTTATCGGGTAGCTGGCGGTTCGACGCAGCTCCATGGTGTGGCTTCCGACATTGTCTTGCCGAGCCTGAGTGATCTCCCAGAGTTTGGCGAAGGCGCGCTAAAGAATGCCTTGCCCTATGACGAAGTGGCCAAGGCGAAATACACGAAATGGTCCGATACCCATTCCCTGTTTGTCGACCAACTCCGCCGACGCTCGGAAGAGCGCGTTAAGAACGATCCCGAATTTCACTACGTGATGGAGGACATGGATCGTTTACGCCACAAGATAGATGAGAATCGAATTTCGCTGAATGAAGATGTGCGAAAAAAGGAGATTCAGGACGATAAACTGCGCAAGGAAACGCGATCGAAGGAGCGCCTGGCGCGAAATCAGGAGGAGCCACGAATTTACCGGCTAACGCTCGACACGGTTGATAAGCCGAATCTCCAATTGATCATGTATCCCGGGAAATTGGCCGAGGCGAAGAAGAATGGCGTTACGCCGAAAGTTGATCCTGAAGCCGCTTCGGATGCAGATTCGGATCTGATCGCCGGCGTTGGCGCCGAAGGTGACGGTAAAGAACCGGCTATCGATCCCGAGCGCGACGAGACGCTTAATATTCTGACTGATTTTGTCGATCTTTCGCGTGGCCCAAAAACGGCCAGCACGAATATTGATAAGGCGCCGGCCCAACAGCGGCCGTAGTACCTAATTACTTAGCGCTTGGCGTTCGTCTTTCTTTAACGGCGTAGCGACAGCCGCGGTCGGCTTTGGTGCGCAGACGATACGCCCTCCATCTGTAATAAGAGTTAGCTTATCTCCACCAAGGCGGTGGAGGCGGCGCAAACCGCGGGTCGAAGCGCGGGTCTGCAAATCTATTGCCGCCCCGCATAAACGGGGATTGCCATTGTCGCGCATAGCTTCGCGTTGGTGTCCTGCCAAGCACGGTGACCGGAGTGCCGACGCTGACTGAGTTGAAAAACGCAATTGCATGCTGTTCCGGCATGCGGACACAGCCGTGCGACGCGGGATAGCCGGGCAAATATCCGGCGTGCATTCCATCCGCTCCGGAGAACCGCATGAAATAATGCATCGGCGCGGGAATAAATTTTCCTCCGCGTGGGACCGGCATGTCGGCATCCGCGTCGGGCACGATCGTGTTCCCGCGCGCATCCACAATTTTTCCGTACATGCTCGAATAGTGAGTCCTTTCCTTCTCCAGAATTTTGAATGAGCCGTTTCGGGTAAGATGCCCGTAACGGCCACTGGAAATCGGCGACACCAACACTGGTCGCCCATTTTGAAGGAGATACGCCATCTGTTCCTGCAAATCGATTTCCACTGAAGTTTCCGCGCGCAACGAAATGGCTGCGCAAAAAAAAATCGATAGCGAAGCGAAGATCCTCACACTGCGTTTAAACCCGCGCGATGCGCGAAAGTCGCAGGCTCCCCGGAATCAAGCCTAAACCGCGATTGGTGCTTTGATCGACGGGTGCGGGTCGTAACCGACGAGTTCGAAATCTTCGAACGCAAAATGGTGGATATCTTTGACGGCTGGATTTAGTTTCATCCGCGGCAAGGACCGGCAATCGCGGGAAAGCTGCTCACCTGCCTGCTGGCGATGGTTGTTGTATAGATGCAGATCGCCAAAGGTATGGACGAAATCGCCTGGCGTAAGATTCGTGACCTGCGCGACCATCATCGTAAGCAGCGAGTACGACGCGATATTGAATGGCACGCCAAGAAACAAATCGGCGCTGCGCTGATAAAGCTGACAACTTAGTTCGCCATGCTGCACGTAGAACTGGAAGAGCACGTGACATGGTGGCAACGCCATCTGGTCGATTTCAGCGGGGTTCCATGCGCTCACTATGAGCCGTCGGCTCTGTGGATTTGATTTGATTTGCGCGATGACATTCGCGATTTGGTCCACTCGCGCCCCGTTTGCGCCCTGCCAGTCCCGCCATTGCGCACCGTACACACGACCGAGGTCGCCTGTCTCGTCGGCCCACTCGTCCCAGATCGTCACGCTGTGCTCATTGAGATAACGGACGTTGGTGTCGCCGCGCAAAAACCAAAGCAACTCGTAAATGATGGATTTGATGTGCAGCTTTTTCGTCGTGAGCAAAGGAAATCCGGGTCCCTCACTGCGCAGATCAAACCGCGTCTGCGCACCGAAGACTGATAACGTCCCCGTGCCTGTGCGATCTGTGCGCGACCGACCTTTCTCAAGTACCAGCCGGAGTAGATCGTGATATTGTCGCACGCGAAAATCTTATCGTAATGGAAGCTTTCGCCAAGCAGGAACAGAGATTTGGATCCGTGCTTCCAGTACACGCGAGCTGAATTTTTTCCGCCGCACCGCAGCGCGCCGTATTGGCGCGACTGCCGGTGGGGACCTATGTGCGAATCGAGCCGAATTGTCTCGGATCGTAGTGAATTCGGTTCGAACCCTGATCGACGTTAGATTCTCGCGAATAAGTACTTAAGCTCGAGCGCCTGGGCCTGGCCCAAGGCTTGCTTAAGTGCTCATGGGTAAAAGTCTCATCCACAGCGATTCTGTCCGTTGCAGACTTCACCGAGAAAGGATTTTCAATTTATGGCTAAAGTTTTAGGTATCGATTTGGGCACCACTAACTCCTGCATGGCCGTTATGGAGGGTGGCGACCCAGTAGTGTTGGAAAATAGTGAAGGCGCGCGCACGACGCCATCGGTCGTTGCATTTACAAAAAGCGGCGAGCGGTTGGTCGGCCAGGCCGCGAAGCGTCAGGCGGTGACCAATCCGCAAAACACCGTTTTCTCAATCAAGCGATTCATGGGCCGCAAGTTCGACGAGGTGCGCGAGGAACAGAAACGTGTCCCGTACAAAATCGTCAAGGCGGCCAATGGCGACGCGCACGTGCAAGTGGAGGTCGGGGGCCAGCTCAAGACTTTTTCGCCGCCAGAGATCTCGGCAATGATTTTGGCGAAGCTCAAGAGCGATGCAGAAGCAAAGCTGGGCGAAAAAATCTCGCAAGCCGTTATCACTGTGCCTGCTTATTTCAACGACTCACAGCGCAACGCGACCAAGGACGCAGGCAAAATCGCCGGCTTGGAAGTGTTGCGCATCATTAACGAGCCCACAGCCGCGTCACTCGCTTATGGTTTGGACAAGAAAAAAGACGAGGAAATCGCAGTTTACGATTTGGGTGGCGGCACGTTCGACATTTCCGTTCTCGAGATCGGGGATGGCGTGTTCGAAGTCATAGCGACTAACGTCGACACGCACCTCGGCGGCGATGACTGGGATGCGCGAATCTTGGATTGGATCGTCAATGAATTTAAGAAAGACACGGGCATCGATTTGACGAAGCAGCCAGATGCGATCCAACGCATCAAGGAAGAAGCCGAGAAAGCAAAAATCGCGCTTTCATCCACGCAGGAATACGAAATCAACCTGCCGTTCATCACAGCGGACGCGAGCGGACCGAAGCACGTTCAGAAAAAACTGACGCGCTCGAAGTTGGAGCAGCTCTGCGATGATTTGTTCCAGCGTACCATCCCACCGGTAAAGGCATGTCTGAAGGACGCGAACCTCAGTGAAAGGGACATCAACGAACTGGTGCTCGTCGGCGGCATGACTCGCATGCCGAAAGTAATTGAGATCGCGCGCAACCTCATCGGCAAAGAGCCGCACAAGGGCGTGAATCCGGATGAAGTCGTCGCGATTGGCGCCGGCATCCAGGGCGGCGTGCTCAAGGGCGAGGTCAAAGACGT
>CATPBS010000248.1 GCA_955652715.1 uncultured Candidatus Udaeobacter sp. | reverse complement strand
CAGCACCGCGATGCTGCAGACAAAGGTCGGCACATTTTTGAAAGCCGCCAGGAGCGCCTGGATGTTATCGGGATCTGCTGCGCGGCGATCACCAGCATCGAAATGGCAAACGCGAAAGCTGCGTCGATGAAAGTTTCCAGCCGCGTCATCTCCATCCCTCGCAACCGAAACCCGTGAAGGCGAGGAAGCGCATCGAGGTCTGCCGGCAGCGCTGACGCGATGTCACTATGGCGCGGATTCATTTCTATCATCATGACGTTCCGCCACCAACTTGTGAATTCCCGATTACACCGATAAAGCTTTCATCCTTTTGCCTTGCGCCTTCGGCGCTTTTCATCAAAAAAAGTTTTGGCTAGGCTCTCGCCTGACAAAGTGCCGACCGAGGCTATAATTTCACCGTGAGCGCATCTGAAATCATCAAGGAGCTTCCGAATCTGAGTGAAGCCGAGCGTCGGGCTGTGCTCAAAAAGTTGCGCGAGCTTTCCGTGCACGACGAAGATGTCCGCCAATGCGACCAAGCGGCAAATGAGCAGGCCGCCCAACTCGACCGTTTGGAAGAAGCCGCAGCGAATTATGAGGCTGTCGATCTGCGGTCGCATGGGATCAGCGAGGCCCAGGCCAGCGATCTCCGTGCCCGATTAAGGACGTTCGCTGAAGACTGGGATCGACCCGAAGCGGCCATCTACGATGAAGACCCGGCGCGGTGACGTCGTATTGGTTCTGGTTCCCAACTCAGACTTGCGCACCGCAGAGCGTCGTCCGGCGCTCGTCGTTCAGCGCGATAATCTCGCCAGCGGTCTCGAACAAACGATCGTTGCGATGGTTTCCAGTAACCTGGCCCGCCGCGGCCACCCCAGCCGCGTATTTATTGCAGAGTCCTCACCCAAAGGTAAGGCAGCGGGATTGCGACTCGACTCGGTCGTTATGACGGACAACCTCGCGACCATAATGGAGACCGAGATTGACTCAATCCTGGGTCATTTGGCCGACATCACCAAAGTGGACACGTCCCTCAGGCACACGCTCGGTATCTGAAATAGACGCCACTAGTCACTCATCACTAGTCCTATTCACTTCTGCTTTCCCTTCCCTCCGTCACTCAACTCTCAGCTCTCAAAAACCTGTCACGCCGAAGCCCGCGAAGGCGATTAAGCATTTAACCTTTCCTCTTTCCGCAATGGAGCGAATGGGATGAACGACATGGCCGGTACAGCCGTGAGGTAGCGGGCGAGCGCTGCGGGAACAGCGGAGATACAATCCGCAATGATGCGGGAAAGGTAGAAGGATGAATTAAAAATTATGAATCAAGACTTGGGCTTGATGGCTAAGTTTCTTTCCTGTCTTCCTGGGTTCCTGATTACTTTTTTCTTCTTTCCGTTTGGCGGGCGCTCCTTGTGAGTCATCACGCTTTCCGATAAACTGACGATACACAACGCATTCCTCGATCGGAGATTTAGGCCGTGAAACTGAATTATTTTCCAGATACCGATTCGCTTTACATCGATCTCTCACACAAGCACATCTACGACGAGCTTTAGCCAAGGCGATGTTGTTGGAATTTGGAGCTTAACCAGTAGATTCCCCTGTGAAGCCCTCGCTCACCGGAATCATCCTGGAAGAACTGGCGGATTTTCTCCGCGAGCGCGGCGCGCCTTCCTATCGCGCGAAGCAGATTACCGACTGGATCTACAAAAAACGCGTCGCCTCCTTCGACGCGATGACGGATTTGCCTAACGAGTTGCGCGCTGAGCTCACAGCGGAATTTGACACACCGAAGACAGAAGTCGTCCGCGTCCTTGGCTCGAAAGACACGACGCAGAAATTTCTTTTCCGCTTACGCGACCAAAACCTGATCGAGTCGGTCCTCATTCCAGCGTCGCCCGCACTTTATGGCCAACCCTCAGATCGCCGGACAATTTGCGTCTCGAGCCAGGTCGGCTGCGCTTATGGCTGCAAATTTTGCGCGAGCGGACTGGAAGGCTGGACGCGCAATCTCGATGCAGGCGAGATCGTGGAACAGCTCATTGCCGTCGAAGAGAAGAGCGGAGAAAAAATCGATAACGTGGTCTTCATGGGCATGGGCGAGCCGCTCGCCAACCTGAAAAATCTTCTGCGCGCGATTCGCATCATCAATGCGTCATGGGGCCTCGGCATCGGCGCCCGCCACATCACCGTTTCGACTAGCGGACTCGCGCCGCAAATTCGCGAGCTGGCCAACGAGTCCACGCAGTTTCGTCTCGCCCTTTCACTACACGGCGCAACCGACGAAGTCCGTGGCCAGATCATGCCGGTTAACCGGAGGTATCCGCTCAAGGTGTTACTCGAAGCTTGCGATTACTACGTCGCGAAAAAACGAAGGATGATGTTTGAGTACATCCTTATCGCCGGCGTCAACGACACCGACGAGCAGGCCCGCGAGCTGGCGAAAATCGCGCGCCGTCTGTCGGCCAAGATCAATCTCATTCCATACAACACCGTCGAAGGCCTGGAATGGTCACGCCCCTCGCGCGCGCGGCAGAAGGGATTTCAATCGATCCTGCGGAGGCACGGTGTGGTCGCAACCTTGCGCCGCGAGAAGGGCCACGACATTGCCGCCGCCTGCGGTCAGTTACGACTACAGACGAAGCAAGCCGAACGCGAACTCCGGCTTTCAGTCTGAATCCGTTGGAGTTTTTGCGGCTCGGCGAATGGAGCTGATGGGATCAGCGACATAGAACACGTCGCGATCGGGAATCGCGCGGGTAGACGGCAACGCAGCTAGGGTAGCTGGCGCAAGCACGGGGCAGTGCGAGTGATCAAAGTAAAGCGACGAGGGTAGGAGCGACTGAGCGCGGGCAGTGAAGGAGTTTCAAATTCGTGACTCGGAGAAGGAGTCGCCGGACGGACGACCCCGAATGCTTCTCCTCAGCTTGCCCGCCGCGGCGGGGCGAAGACCTTCGGACTTCGGGGTTGGGTCATGTTTTCACTGTCTCAATTCCAAAACATCAAATCCGCCAACGGACGGATTCGCCGTGGCGAACATTCCAATTCATAATTTTTCCTTCTGCCTTGGGTGATTCATCCTTGTTCCTTCTGCCTTGCGCGCTCGGCTCTCCCCCTGGGCACGCCCTAGGAAAAAGTGCAGATGCCCTTTTCATGAAGGCGAGTCTTTAATAATCTTGTCGCTCGATGCCAAAGCCTTCGAACAAGCTAACTACCGATCAGCTTGGTCAACTAATCTACGAAATTCGCGGTGAACGCGTAATGTTGGACTCCGATCTGGCGTCGATCTATGGCGTTGAAACAAAGGCGCTGAATCGTGCAGTGAAACGCGATCGGGATCGCCTTCCCAAAGATTTCGTGTTCCAACTGTCCGAGGATGAATGGAAAAACTTGAGGTACCAAATTGGCACCTCAAGTTTAGGCCACGGGGGCCGGCGCCGCCGGACGCTGACCCAGAGGAGAAAGCGATTCGGGCTAATCTGAAAGAGTTGAAGT
>CATPBS010000247.1 GCA_955652715.1 uncultured Candidatus Udaeobacter sp. | reverse complement strand
ACAGGCGGGCGACCCTGCGAGATGTGCGCGCAGCGCGCATTCCGACATAACGCGCAGGCTCGGGCCTGTGCGGTGGCCTGTCAGTCTGCGGATCTTGTGCTTGCAACACCCGCATCTCGGTCCGGCCGGGAGTCTTCTCGCTAGAGTCTGGGGCGCCGCCTCGTGCACACTTTGCCCATCCCGACCCGTCAACGGACCAAGTCTCGGCAGAAAATAAAATCTACCCGCGAGCCCGGAACCGCGCAGCCCGCTCGGCGCCGCATCGGCGGCAGCGCCAGCGCGCTCCGATTGTGACAAGATTCGCGGAGCTAAGGGGATGGCCGTTTTCGCAGTGGCTTTGAGCCTCGATTGAGACGAATGAACGCCGCATCGTTGCGCCCATTGAAGGTGACTATCGACCCGCTATTAATCGGAATCACGCCCCCGCTATCGATCAATAACGGACCTGGCGCAGATGATCGCCCGCTGAGTCACGCGGGAGCAGCGCTCGAGATTCTTTAGGACCGTGATCCGCGAGCAGCCGACGCGCGCGCCACATCAGACTTCTGGCGCTTCCTGAGCCGTCTCCCCAGTCGGATTGCTGCATGCGGGCCTGGTCCGGTGCATTCTGGAACGAGTGATGAGGAAGAGGCAGCAAGGTATCTCGCGCGGCGCATCGAAGAGATCCGCCAGGCCACGATCTACGGAACGCGACCGCGGCGGAAGTTCAGAGAAGCGGCGACCCGATACCTGACCGAGTTCGCGTGGAAGCGGAGCATCGAGCGGGATGCACGGGCCCTGAAGGACATGGACCCGTTTATCGGAGACCTATGGCTCGACTGTCTGGGCACAACGATTCGTTCAAGCCGTACGTCGACCATCGGCGTCGCCCGCTCGGCGGGCGAAGGCCGCTTGCGGCGGGCACGCTCAACCGCAACATTGCTGTGGCGCGAAGGATCTTGAATCTGGCTGCGCGCCTCTGGCGCGACGAGGGTTCAAATCTCACCTGGCTCGCGCAGGCGCCACTCATTCAGCTCGACAGGAGCGGCAGTGCCCGAAAGCCGTACCCCATCGACTGGTGCGAGCAGCGGCTGTTGTTCGGGGAACTCGCCCGGCATCTGCAGCGGATGGCCCTGTTCGCTGTGAATACGGGATAGCGGGTTCAGGAGCTGTGCGGTTTGAGTTGGGCGTGGGAGCAGCGCATTCCGGAGCTCGACACCGGCGAGATCAAGCGCAGTGTGTTCGTTTCTGCCGGAAACTGTGACCAAGAACCGGGAGGCGCGGATCGTCGTCCTCAACGATATTGCGCAGTGCATCGTCGAGGAACTGCGTGGCGAGCATCCGGTTCACGTGTTCACCTGGCTCAATCGGAAAGGGCGGCGCGGCGGCGTGCAGCGGCGCGGTACGAGAAAATGCTGGAGAGGTCTCTGCCTGCGGCGTTCAAGCGTGTTCGCGTACACGATCTACGTCATACGTTTGGGCGGCGTCTGAGAGCCGTCGGCGTGAGTCTCGAAGATCGCCAGGACCTTCTGGGACACAAGAGCGGGCGAATGACGACGCACTACAGTGCCGCGGAGGTCGGGAATCTGCTGGCGGCGGTAAACCGCATAGCAAACTCACGCGAATCTCCCGCGGGAACTGTGTTGAGAATCGTCGGGTAGTCTGGAAGTGGCTGAAAGTATTGGTGGAAAGGGAGGGACTCGAACCCTCGACCCCGGCATTATGAGCGCCGTCTGTCGAGGCCAAGTATCTGATTTTTAAACTTTTGGGCAGACGGCCGTTGTAGCTAAGTGCCTGAATGTGCATCGACGTGCAGTAGAGATTCCCGCAAATCTCCCGCGCGCGAGAATGTATTGTGGCGAGCAAACCAGCAGACCGTGGCCGGCTGCTTGGGGATGCCCGGCGAACTCGACGGGCTCGCGGGCCAAGCGCAACCGGGCTTGACAAGCGCACTCAATCCGATCCGAGTCGGCGGCCTCGACCCGCAGCAGGTGGTGGGCTGGACATTCCGCGCGCCTGCCGTCTCCTCGCTCATCTCACCCCTCCTGGCACGAAGAAAAGACCCGCGCTCCGGGGCGGCGCGCACGGCAGGTCTGGAGGAAACGACCTCAGCGACTCGTAGCGCACACTGCGGGTCGCTTAAGAGCGGCTAAAAATTTGAGAAGGACCAGCTCTATTCACTATTAAGACGAGTCGCGCCGGGCTTTCCCTTACCTTGAAACGCCCGCGACCTCTTGGCACTGAAGGATGCGAATGGGCGTTAAGCATTGCGGCGATCGGTCAGGCACGCGAGGACCAGCGAAAGCGCTATGACTTGACGCGCAGTCGGCGATCGCCGTACCGAAGATAACAGTTGCCCGAATTTGGTAGACATCTGGCTTGTCTCCTTCTATTTCATGACTGTACGACTGCGTGGGTGCGCGGGGTGTCTTTTCTACGCTAGCCGAGCGGATCGTCTTTCAGGGAGCGTTGTAGACAACCCGTCCGTCTACAACGGTGAGGACGGCGTGAGCGTGAGCAATTGCGTCAAACGGTGCAGTCATGAGGTCTACCGAGAAGGCGCTGATATCTGCCCGCTTGCCCCCCGAGAGTCCCAAGTTCCTTTTTCCGGAAGATTGCGTAGGCCGGTCCACACGTCAGCATGCGCAACGCCGCCGTACGGCTGACCGCCTCTTCCGGATGCCAGTCCGCGCCGGCGAAATCCTTCAAATCATGGCGGTAGCTAGCGGCGTAGAACAAGAACTCCACGAGCGGGTCACCCCTTTCCGCCGGCGCGTCACTACCGGCCGCGATCACCGCGCCGCTGTCGAGCAGGCTGCGAATTTGCCGTCTTTTCCTTTAGCGCGTTCGCGACTCCGGTTGCGACCGACAGACCGTAGTCCGAGCCTCCTGCCACAGCGATGGCACTAGCGAAAGGCTCGTCATAGGCGAGCCGCAAAGCGTCTGTGTTAACCGTGCCGGGCGCACCACCACGTACGCCTACTGCCGCCATGACCGGTTTACGAAATAGCACCACGATCGCGCCCGTCGGTCCGTCCTCGTACTCAGCAACTCCGATCTCATCCGCCGGAAAATCGAAGTTAAGGCCTTGGCCTCTAAAGGACGCCTGCGGGACAGGTACAGCCTCAGCAGTGCGCCCCCACCATGAACAACCGTCGAGTTCGGGGCCGCCTGCGGAATGTCCGCCGGCGTCGTCAGCTTCACTTGTGCCACGACACGTGTGATGAGTACGAGTGCCAGGATCAACGCGAAGCGCCGAAGGTTTGTTAAATCTGGAGAATCCATGCCGTGCGTGCCTATCGCGTTGGCGGCGCAATAACACTCTTGATGCGGTAATGGCCAATTCGTGGTGGATGGTCACGCCCTTCAGGTAAATTCAGGGATCCACACTTAGGACATCCGATGTGGGGGCTACCGGCTTGGTTCGGTTGAAAATCAGGGTCGTTTGCATGAGTGCCTGCATGCGGTTGATGATGTTGATCTCTTCGTTCTTTTCCAATCGTACACCCGCAGCGCAGTCTGCCGCCGCAGGCAGAAGCTCTTCGGATTTACCGTACGTCACGGAGTTAGCGCAGCCCCAATGCAAGCACCCTGAGGCGGCCTCGCGCCGCGGCAGTAAGGCTCACTCGAGAGCCGGCAGGATATGCTCGGTCAGCAACCGGTCAGCGGTTGGATCGTGTGGCCCCCCAGCAATTCTTCCCTGAGGTAGTAGCTGGGTTCTTGCGACGCCAAGAACAAACTTGCATTGGCCATCTTCCGGTGCGCACCGGCGCCCCGTACGCGATCCTTCAGGGTCCGGTGCGCCCGCCCGGTTTAGTTCGCAAGTTGGTCCATCAGCTTCTGAAAGCTCCACTCCGACCAGAGCTCGCAAATCTTCCCGTTTTCGAGCCGATAGAGATGATTTTCCGTCCAGGAGATCGCTTTTCCAGTGGCAGCCACGCCCATGAATTCGCCCTTGTGTGTGGCCCGCGCCGTATGCCGTTCTGCGACGAAATTGCCTTCGGCCACGACGTTGTCGACCGTCACGCGAACATCCGGGAACGCCGCAAAGATGCCTCGCGCGATAGCCTTTTGGCCTTCAGGGCCGTCTGGCAATCCTTCTGCCGGTAAATGCACAGAAGCTCGTGGCGAGAAGAGCTCATCAATTACGGCGAAATTGTGTTGGTTCTTGAACTCCTCCATGAAGCGTCCTGTAACGATCTTGTTTGCTTCCAACGTTCTGGCTTCGGATACCATGCTTAGCTCCTTTATGTTCGCGTTGCGTTGACCGTGCCTTTCTATGCGCCACGATTGCATGTCGTTGAAGCCAAGACTGACCCAAAGCGCTCACAAGTGAAAATAAATTATGCTGCGGTCCGCACGCATACCCCATAGAAGCTCAATAGCTACACGCGCGTCCGTTATCGCGTACGTCTGACAGCGGCGAGACCGCTCACGAGGATATTACAGCGACGGCCGCACAGTGTTTGGCTGCTCGTTCAGTACCACGCCCAAAAGCGAGCTATGCACTTCGATGCGGCCGTTGTAATCAATTAATCCCAGGTGGCGAAATTTGTTCATGAAATGGCTCACCCGGGATCGGGTCGTACCGATCATCTCAGCGAGTGTTTCTTGACTGATCTTCGCGACAATCGGTTCCGGCCGCCCTTCCTTGCCAAAGTTGGCTAACAGCAACAGCAGCCGAGCAAGCCGCTTCTCGGTTGAATTGAACAGCTGGTCAACTAGGTCTTCTTCAATCCGGGCGCTCCTCGTCAAAATATGCGAGAGAAACATTCGGGAAAATGTGGGCTCGTCTTGAAGAACCCGCATAATCTCGGTCGTCTCCACTCGTATCGTCACGCATTCCGTCATTGCGGTAGCGGTCGCCAGACGCTTAGGCTGTCCGATCAGGCATCCCTCGCCCAGGAATTCGTCCGGCCCCAAGATTGCGACAACGGCTTCCTTGCCTTGCTTGGATACGACGGTGACTTTGACCCTGCCTTTTTTGATATAGAAAACCGAATCTGCAGCATCACCCTGCGCAAATATGATTCGTCGCTTTCGATGCGCGGAAATGACGCGTCCCTCGCCTGACGTCCCTAAAAATACCGCAAGGTCAAACCCGGCGCGGGTTTTGCTCCGTTCGTTCATAAGCCCCTTGCCATTTAAGTGATGACCCGTGGGTCGGCGTGCAACTGGTGTTGACAGGCAACTATGGACTTGCCTATTATAGGAAGTATACAATCGGTGTGCTCCACCTGCCAACCGCTAATGATTATAACAGCGTTCCTGGGTCTTACCTGTGGCGGAGGTCTTAGTGAAATCGTGTGGCCGTCTGTTTGGAGTGTCCACGATATGCGTACTACTCATTGTCGGGAACAGTCTCATGGCCACTGAGCGACAGGCGCCATCAAGCTCAGAGCCCGTTCTGCGGGGTTTCTACGCGGCGGTCTCTCGCAAGGATATCGCTACAGCGCGCGCGTACTTAGACAAGGATCTAAAATTCTATGGTCTATTTGAAACCTACAACAACGCCGATGAGTACGTCGCCGCACTAACAGGGCTTCTTGGAGTGACGGCACGACTCGGTGTCAGAACGATCGTTGCTCAGGGCGAAAATGCCGCGGTGTTTTTTGACCTAAAGACGATCGCGCCAGTCGCGGGAGACACGCTGGTCGCCGAATGCACCAGGTCCGGGGAGGCAAGATTGTCCGCGTCCGGTCCGCTTTT
>CATPBS010000246.1 GCA_955652715.1 uncultured Candidatus Udaeobacter sp. | reverse complement strand
TCATGACGTTGTCGCCGGTCTGCACAAAGGCGCGCGTGGAAATGTTGCCCAGTTTAGAACCAGCGGTCCGATCCAAATCGTAGCCTTCCACCAGCGCGATGCCGATTCCGTTATTGACCCCACGCACAATCGCCGTGTACGCACCGGGATTTAAGCTCGTCAGGATCGCTGATTCTAAGTTGTTACTCGGGGCGAGGCCGCTGTCGATGATCGCTTGTTTGTTCGGCGCATCCATCCAGTTGTCGTTGGAGGTAATCAACGCGCCCGTTCCATCGTGCAGCTCGAGGGTTGGATCTTGCAACGGATTGGTAATGCCGAAATTCACCAGGCTGGGCCCAATCGCGCGCACGATTACTTTCTTCTGTCCGCCGCCCGTAATGATAAGGCCTCCGATCATGACGTTGTCGCCGGTCTGCCCAAAGGCGCGCGCGGAAATATTCGCTAGCGTCACCGGGATCGTTCCGCCAAACTCAAACGCGCCGATGTCCGGTGCATCGGGCCGTATATAGTTGCGCTGGTCGCGCGCCGGCGCGTTAGAATTCGCTGCGTTGATCGCTGGACTACCGGGCAAGAGCGCATGCGTTTGCGTTGATCCGCCATTGTTTTGCAGCGGGCCCAGGAGCGGGTCCTGACCCACAATGTTTCCGCCCTGCGGTCCGCTGATGAAGAAGTTCGTGGTGGTCTGGATCAGATCAAACGCGAGCTGGCCGGTCACGGTGCCTTGAGTAAAGCCGTCGTCGAGCGTGTCCAGCGTTACTCCATTGCCGCGGGAGTTGTTGGCGATCACCGAATTCTGCGCGGTGAACGTCGCGCTCGCGTTAGCGTCGGAATGGATATAGAGCCCACCGCCGATGCCTCCGTTGGGGTGGGGGAAACCCAGGAAGACCCGATTCTTTGCAATCGTCGTATTGAGCAGTTGTGCCTGACCATAGTACATAAAGATGCCACCCCCACCTATGCCAGGCTGACCCGGCGACGGCGCCGGTGATGGGGCGGCACCCGCGACAGTATTGCCGCTGACTGTGCTGTTTGTAAGTGTCAGGAGCGAGCCATTGACGATGAACCCATCTTGGTAGATGCCACCACCGTACTTTGCCGAGTTGCGGCTCAGCGTGCTCTCTTCGATATCGGCGAAGTTCTGAACGCTACCAGGGGGTGGTATTAGTGCAGTCTGCAGGCTCCAGATGCCGCCCCCAAACCGGCCGGCTGAGTTCGCATTCAGCGTCGTGCGCAAGATGTAAAATGGCGCGAAAGCCTCCATGGCTCCGCCGTCGAATGTGACGTGATTGTCATGCAGACTACTGTCGAACATGGCCAGCGGGACGAAATTGCCGATACCTCCGCCGGAAGCTGCCGTATTCGAATAAATCTCGCTGCGCGAGATAGTCCAGCGGCTGGTACTGTTGCCATCGACATAGATGCCGCCGCCCGTTCCATCAGCCGTGTTGCTATAGACCTGGCTCGCCTGTACGGTGACCCCGACCAAGCTCGAGGGTAAGTGCGCGAACACGCCGCCCCCTGCGCCTACTCCACCGGCTATCGCCTTGTTGGCGCGCACGATGACATGGTCCAATTCGAGCAAACCGCCCATGGAGGAGAAATTGGCATAGATACCGCCGCCATTTTGTCCCGTGTTGCTGTCGAAGATCACGTCACTCAGGTGCACCTGGGCTGCGCCTTCGATGTAGAGACCGCCGCCCCCAATTACGCCGACGGTGCTGTTTAGCGATTCGCCGTTGCGGATCGTCATCCCACTCAGAGTCACATTCTGCACCGTGGAGAGAATTTGGAAGACGCGGTCGTGGGTCACTGAGCCGTTGCCGTCAATGATCGTCGCGCCTGAGCCCGCGCCCTGGATTGTCAGGTCGTGCTTGATGTCGAGGTCGCCAACGAGTGCATCGTCGTCGTAGCCAGGACGCGTTAGCAAATAAATGCCAGATGGTACGGTGATCGTATTCGGTCCCGCAACAAAGTTTGCTAGCATAATTGCCGCGCGCAGCGTGCACTTGCCCGAAGGCGTGCTAGAACAAACGCCAGTCGACGGATCAGCATCTGGCTCATCGAGCGTGCTGTTCACGACATACGTGTTGGCCGCCAGCGCGGGGCTGGCGAGCGCCACAAAAATGAGTCCCACGGCTAGTGCCGAGGCGCGCTTGGCGAATGCTCGTCGTCCACACCGAGGCTGATGCGATTTGCTGTTGATTCTCCGCTGCATGACAGCCCTGCCCGCAACGATGTTGGCAATCAAAGCGTCCTCTTGTCAAGAACAAACGACCGATGTCAATCGACTACCACGAGCTCACCACCCCCAAAGGCCTAACCAGACGATGCAGCTAACGAGGATCGCTCGATGGCCCACCTTTTCATGATTCATTCCCCAAAAGTTGCTGCGCAGTTTCGCTCTTGTTTCCGTCATTTCCGTTGCCTCTTACGCGAGGTTGAGAATGCGTTCTATTATATAGGCAAACATCAGCGGGTTTCCTCGGATTTGTTCTGACTTCCGTTCTGAATCAGGCCATTTTGCGTTCCGAAAAATGCTGATTTACCTATGAGGTGAGGCGGGGGCGGGAATCGAACCCGCGAATAGAGGTTTTGCAGACCCCGACCTTACCACTTGGCTACCCCGCCACGCTGCGCGAGCAGCCAGCGTAAACTCTGAGCGCTTGGTGTCAATTTAGCGAAACGGTCGCTCGCTTCTGAATTGAGCGTTGGACGTTGGGCGTTGAGCGTTGAACGTTTTGCTTCGCATGACGATGTCACGCTCCTCGCAACTTTTTTCCGCCGCGCGGAAAGTCATGCCGGGCGGCGTCAATTCGCCGGTGCGCGCCTTTCGCAACGT
>CATPBS010000245.1 GCA_955652715.1 uncultured Candidatus Udaeobacter sp. | reverse complement strand
GGGCACGATGCCGAGGCTTCGGCTCCGCCGAGCACACGCCTTTGGGCGGAATACACAAAGCTGCCGGCACAGTTGTCGAACAGACGACTCGAAACAGCTGCGACGCGTCTCTTCGGAAATGATTCGCGCCGGAAACAGTTTCTCAAAACCGTCGCACACCAGCAAGGTCTGCTCCAAATCTACGAAGATTTCTGTATGCAGGACAATTCCGACTGCGCGCAATGCCCGTTCCCGGAACAGATGCGAAAGTGGATGTAATCTAACGCGCCAACGAAATGATTGTGCAAACGCACCTAACACAGCATAATCCCGGCGCGATGCCATCACGAATTGTAGGGCGTCTGTGTCAGACGCTGATTGGTTCAAGTTCGGCGTTTCACAGAATGGAACCGCGAGGACGCGAGCGACATAGACGGGCAGCCCATTTGGGCGAGAGAACGGGAGTGAGCGAGTCAAACGCCCTACAACAACGGCGATCCCAGCGCGCCTTCACTCTCATCGAGCTGCTAGTCGTTATTGCAATCATAGCGATTTTGATCGGGCTACTGTTTCCCGCTTTTAAAGCCGTTCAAAACCAAGCGAGACAAACGCAAGCGAAAAACGATCTGACCCAGATCGTCAACGCGGTGAACGCATTCTATACCGATTACGGAAAGTATCCGATAGCCACTGATGACGGCACAATTTCGAACAACTCGGGTTTAATGTACACTCTGCGTGCTGACTCAACCAACGCCAACGGCAACCCGAACGTCAACAATGCCACCAATCCTCGAGTTATCGTTTTCATTAATCCACCCTATGTGAAAAATGATACGGCGGGTAACCGACGATCTGGCGTCAGTACCACAGATGGACAATATTACGATCCGTGGGGAACTCCGTACAGAATCGCGATCGACGGCGATTACAATAATGATATTAACCCAAACCCCTACACGGCCAATACTGGTGCCGGACCATCACCACTGATGATCGGAGTGATTGCCTGGTCGTTAGGCAAGGACCAAACTCAAGGGACAAATTTCAGTGCATCGGATGATGTGATTTCGTGGCAGTGATTGTTTGGCGTTAGCCCGACGGAGTTTCAGCCGACGGAGAATTTCCGCCCTCCGGTTTCTCAAGGTCTTTTGCTTTCGCGGTGGTCAGTTCGACTTTTTCAAAGATCGTGTCGATCCCTTGATCAACTTTCTTCTTCGTCTCGGGCGACATCGGCCCTTTTGCCTCCACTTGTTTGTAAACGACTTTCCTTAAATCTTCTTTGGTCGCGGGAGCACCTCCCGTCATCTGGGAAATCTCCGGGTCCGTCCATGTGCTCCATTGCACGACGATATCTTTTTGCTTCTGCGGATCGTGATACGGGAGATTCTTTAGCGCGCCGCTTTTTTGCAACTGAGCAGCCGCCGTGTACTTCGCAGCGCAACTGCGCAGTAATTTGCCGGCGTCGGTCGCCGGAAGGTGTGAGTTCGGATTTTGCGGGACGGCCGGATTGGCTTCGTTCATGACTAAGTCGCCACTGACTCCTTTTCCGACCGGTGGCTTGTTGCGGTTCAAACAGACGCCATTCATCGGTACCGTTTTGGTTTGATGCGGATTAAGCGCAACGGTTTGCCCGCTCGGACAGGCGTAGTGCTGATTCTTGCCGCTGCCCGATTCAAGAATCATCGGCGGAACGGCGCACGTGAGCGGTTGATCGGTGATATTTTGAATTTTCAAATCGGCGATGTGGCCGATGGTTTCGCCAGTGCCGGCGCTGTCGATCTTGATTTTTCCAGATGCGACTAATGTTGCGAGAGTCGGCGCGCCTTGCGGGAGGGCCATGCTTAGCGTCGGCCTTTCGGGCGTTTTTTCTTGTTCTTTGCGAGCTTTCTCCGCGTCCCTGATCGCCTGATCAAGATCGGACGTGTCGGCTGCTATCGACTGCCTTCTCTTTTGCAATTGCTGGCGAAGGTCGGCCAGGGCTTTTTTTAGGCGTTTGCACGCTTCTCGCCGTTTCTTAAGTGCCTCGCGATACTTATCGCCTCTCTTATCGCCATTCGCTTTGAACGGCGCGTTTGTGTCGTCAGCTTTGCTGCGAGCCTCATCCTCCGCCTTTTGAGCGGCTTGCTTCGCAGGGTCCTTATTGGGATCTCCCGGCGTGTCGTCGTTTTTTCGAGCCGCTTCGTCCAGCTTATCCTCGTTTGGCTTAACTGTCCCGTTCGGAATATTTTCCTGAGCTTCCTTGTAGGCGGCGTCGATGTCTTTGGCCGCTTGCGCGGCGTCCTCCTTTGCATCTGCGCACGCTAATCGGGGTTCAATGAAGGAAAGCGCAAGCAATAACGCGGCTATTTTTTATGCACCTGTGGTTCTTCATATGTTTCGGTTTCCTATTCGAATTGTTGTTGTTTGGATGTGTCCTCGGTTAACACGAAGTCGTTAACAAAGAGAACTTCCAAAGTCACTGCTCATAGGTGAGCGACTTCCTTGTCTTAGTTTTCCTCCTTCGCCTGTTCACCTGTTAACTGCACATTGGCAAACGGATTGGTCTTCGTGATTTCGTGTGGTCTCTTTGGTGGCGGCGGTTTCTCTACGGTGCGAGTGGCAACTGGTTGAGGACCCGCAGAGACAGCGAACGGATCAGGTTCAGCCCTCCGCTGACCAATGCCGCCAAGATCGACATTGACGCCAACACCGACACCCACTCCGCCGTGGCTATGACCATATTCCTTCCTTGCTTGATGGGGCTTCGATTGGCTGGTTGGCGTCTCAGTTTTGGTGGTTTGCGTTTTATTGGGCGCAGTTGCGGCCGACTGCGTTTTGCTCGGCGCAGTTCTGGCGGGCGCGGCGGTTTTGGTCGGCTGTGGTTTCGACGGGTTGCTCTTGCTCTGTCCGCAGGTGCACGGCGCGCAAGCACAAGGGTTGCACGGGCAGGAGGTAGTTCTAGCAAATGCGTCGCCGGTGAAAATGAACGCGCTCGCGGCAACGACGACCATAGAAAACATCGCACGCGGGAAAAGTTTGGGTACCGCCGCTGCGCCTCGACAGAGCGAGGCGGCTACAACATTTACTGAATCGCGGCTGCGACACTTCGAGCTTTTAAAATCGCTTGTGTTCATTTCGCGAGTGAACTCAGCGGCAGCAAAAATGTTTGTCCGTTCGGCAACGCGATCTCGAGCTGTTTGTCAGCGGTGAAAATCGCCTTCGGCCAATCGACCTTGGTGTAAGCGTAACTGCCCTTCGGGCCAAATATCTTGTTTAAATTAATGCCAACACCCGTGCCGCTGTAGCCGCTCGTGCTGGCTTGTGGAGTGACTGATAACGGCAAACCGGTATTTTCTTCGTACCCGACTTTTCGATCCTCGCGAAACACCGGCTTGATGACCGCGCCGCTTTTATCCATCAGCGCGATTTGCGCCGGTTTAACAACTTTTTTGTCACCGCCGAAGATGCGAATGATTAGTCGCGTATTTTGCGGCGGAGCCTGTCCCAAAGTATCGCCGACTGTGTCGATGGTGTAGCCGCCGCGCGTCGTCGTATTGCGAAACGGCGTTAGTGAACCGCTGGTGTGTGTGGCTGCGTGTGCCAGAGTTGCGACGGACGCACCGGCCAGCGCTATGATGGCGCAGCTGGATATTTTCATCCGTGTTTGGGTTCGTCGTACTTGATACTCAATTCGCGTCAATCATTAAAATCGAATCCGCCGAGGACGATTCTACGCCCGCGATTTGTTCGGGTTGCAATCGGCAATCGAAAATCTAAAATCGAAAATCACGACGCGGGTGTAGTTCAATGGTAGAACGGCAGCTTCCCAAGCTGCACACGGGGGTTCGATTCCCCTCACCCGCTGTTTTCCCTCGTAAAATGCCTCTAAACAGCCGCCCAGGTCATAACAGGTGTGCGCTAAAGTCATAACACGTCCCCTGAAATCCGCTAATGTTCCCCCATGATCGCGTTCTTTAGCTCCCGCAGCCCCAACGCCCGGCTTATTGCCCTCGCGCGTACGTGAAGGTCATTCGGGAAGGCAAGGCGGCATCGCGTCATACCGCATAAACTCCGATGGTGGTTCGACCTTCATCGCTTGCCTCCTGCTGCAGCCGGCGCGACGGCTTCGCCCATCACCTGGAGCTGCCCTTTCACGGACTGGATCCGGCTGCGGAGTTGCGCCATGTAACTCCCCCGCGCCGGCGCCTGGCCGGCCGCCTCGCACGTGGCGTAAAGGTCCTGCAGGCCCTGGAGCCGTTGCTGTTTCCACTTCACCCGCTCGTGGTGTTCTACCAGGTTCTTGTGATTGCGCCGGTTCATGGCTTAGCAAGTATCACTAAGGTCGCAGCGGCACCGATGTCCTGCAACCAGCGCTGCGCTACCGTTAGTTTGGGCGGGCAGGGGCGGCTTGATTACGTCTTTCGGCACCTATGTTCCCCGCATTTAAGCCGCTGCCCAAAGTTTTTCTTTCCGGAACACCACCGTGCAAGTCTGGACAGTTGGAGAAGGATTTGGGATTGGAAGCGAGTTCCGTCACACATGCTGCGCGGCTAATAATTTTCGAGATCATGAAGTCCTTTTTCGTTGGTTCAAAGTGTTCCAGTCGCTCACCTTCTGGATTTGCGATACATCGGGACGAACGCACGGAACCTTCCGCACGCTCGCCATCAGTGTTAGCGCATTACGCGACTTTAACTTCGATAGCTTTTGATTTTGCTATCGGCGTTATCGGGAGGTGCACTTTCAGCACTCCGTCGCGGAAGTCCGCCGTCACTTTCGAGCCATTGGCATCTT
>CATPBS010000244.1 GCA_955652715.1 uncultured Candidatus Udaeobacter sp. | reverse complement strand
CTCGCCTGCGGGCCGTTCTATAGAGCGTTGTTCTGACTGAGACGCCGTGTTGCGTTCTGACTTTCGACGTTCCGCCCCGTGGATGATCGAAGGCGCCCTTCGCTTTTATCAGGCTACGGATGGCTTGAGCGTGGATTTTTTGCGGAGGAGCGGGAGGACTTTTTCGACCAATGCATCGGCGGTGATGCCGTGCTTCTTGCGCAGGATTGGAACTGCGCCGTGCTCGATAAATTGATCGGGCCAACCGATGCGCACCACCGGCGTGTTGATCATTTGCGAGTGCAGATGCTCCATCACCGCGCAGCCAAAACCGTTGTGCAAAACGTGGTCTTCAATCGTGCAGACAACTTCCACACTACGCGCGAAGAATTCGAGGGTGCCGGTGTCCATCGGCTTTATCCAACGCGGATTGACGAGCGCAACGGAAATTCCTTTTTCTTCCAGCTTGCGCGCCGCTTCTTCGGCAACTTCAAACATGTTGCCGAGGCCGAAAATTGCCACGTCGCGCCCGTGCTGCACGACCTCGGCCTTGCCAATCTCGAGAAGTTTCGGTTCCGGTTTTATTTGCGTGCCTGTCCCTGAACCTCGCGGGTAGCGGACGGCAATTGGACCGGAGTTGTAGTGCGCCATTGTCCAGAGCATGTCGACGAATTCGTCTTCGTTCTTCGGCTGCATGTGCACCCAATTCGGGATGTGGCGCAGATAACCGATATCGAACAAGCCATGATGCGTCGGACCGTCGTCGCCGCTTAATCCGGCGCGATCCATGCACAATTTCACGTTCAGGTTTTGGATGGCGATGTCGTGAATCGCCATGTCGTACGCGCGCTGGAAAAACGTGGAATAAATCGCCAGGAAAGGTTGCAACCCTTGCGTTGCCAGGCCGCAGGCGAAAAGCGTGGCGTGTTCTTCCGCAATGCCGACGTCGAAATAGCGACCTGGATGCGCCTTGGCAAAATGCGAGAGGCCAGTCCCGCTCGGCATCGCCGCTGTGATCGCAACGATCTTCTGATTCGTCTCTGCAAATTTCGCCAGCGTTTTGCCGATGATTTCAGAATAGGTGGGCGTCGGCGTCGGCGCGGTTTCGCCGCTCTCGATCTTGTATTTGCCGAGCCCGTGGAATTTGTCGGGCTGCTTAATGGCCGGTTCGTACCCTTTTCCCTTCTTGGTGAGAATGTGCAGCAGCACCGGCTCTTCCTGCGTTTTCAAAAACTCGAAGGTCCGGATGAGCAATGGAATATCGTGTCCATCAATCGGCCCGTAATAACGCAAGCCGAGTTCCTCGAAGATGACGCTCGGAACCAGTAGTCCTTTCACGCTTTCCTCAACCTTATGCGCGAATTCGGCGACTGATTTTCCGGCAATTGCCTGCACGAAATCGCGCGCTTTTTCATGCAGGTGAGCGAACGTCGGGCTTGTCACGATCGTGTTTAGATAACTTGCGATCGCGCCCACATTTTTTGCGATTGACCATTCATTGTCGTTAAGCACGACGATGAACCGCTTCGTGTGCGCTTTGACGTTGTTGAGTGCTTCGTAGCTGATTCCGCAGGTGAATGCGGCATCGCCTGCGACTACGATGATATTCTCGTTACCGCCGCGCAGGTCGCGGCCGACCGCCATGCCAAGCGCAGCGGAAAGCGCGGTCCCAGCGTGACCCGCACCATAGCAATCATGTTCGCTTTCCGTCCGTAGAAGAAAACCGTTGAGTCCACCGAATTGGCGCATCGTATGAAAACGATCGAGCCGCCCGGTCAACATTTTGTGCACGTAACCCTGGTGGCTCACATCCATGACGAAGCGGTCGCGCGGCGTGTCGAACACGCGATGTAAGGCAATCGTCAGCTCGACCACGCCGAGATTCGGTCCGAGATGCCCGCCAGTTTGGGAAAGGACTTTAATCAGCTCATCGCGAACTTCGTGTGCAAGCTGCGGCAGATCCTGTTCGCGAAGCGACTTGACGTCCGCGGGCGAGCGGATCCCGTCGAGCAGACGCTTTGGCGCGAGTGTCGCCTCAGCGGTCCGAGAATTCTCAGAAGAGTTTGATTTCGTCATTTGCATCTTGGGAGTCATCGGCACCGACCGCCTGTCCGGTCGTCTCCGGTGTCGGCTCGAAGTCTTTAACTATCGGTTTGCCTGCGCTGTTGCGAGCAATGATCTCAATTTTCTGCTCGGCGTTGGCAAGTCGCTCCTGACAAACTTTTACAAGGTTCATTCCTTCCTCGTAGCGGACGATCAGATCTTCAAGCGGCAATTTACCGGACTCCATCTGCTCTACAATTTTTTCGAGCCGATCCATCGCGCCTTCGAAATTAAGCTCTGCCTCGCGTGGCTTCGGTTTGCTGCTCATGGGGAGAACGGGCAATTAAGCACAGGTTACGCGGGAGAAAAGGGCGACTTCTCTGTGATCGAGCCTTGCCAAATCACCTGGTGTTGTAGCGTCCGCTGTCCTCAGCGGACAACGCGCGATGTGGCTATATGCCTACAAAGTGCGCTGAGGGCAGAACACCCTAAAGCGATCTTCAGTCGTGGAGGACCTTTGGTATCGTAAAAACAGGAAATTAAAGGTCGCGTCGATTAGAAGTGCGAGCCAATGTTTTCGCTCTTGAATTGATGAAAAAAGTGACGGCATTTTCGCTCCCGTGGCGGCGTCGATCGAAAAAAGCGAGTCAGTTGGAGTCATGTACGACTCCGTTTTACGCCATCTGGGATGCCGTGGCGCGTTTTGCCGCGGAGATTCGGGCGAGCGAATTCATGGCGGAAATGATACGGCGCCGCGATGCGTACGGCAGCGAAGGCGTGCTGGGAGCGCTCGATTGCGCGACGCTTTACGGATTGACGCGCTGGCTCCGACCGGCGGTGGTGGTCGAGTCGGGTGGGTTTATTGGAATGTCCTCGGCTTTTATCTTGAAAGCGCTCGCAGATGAAAAGCGCACGACAGCCAAACTCTACAGCATCGAATTGAGCGAAGATTGTGAACAAGGCGCTTTAATTCCGGACGAATTGCGATCTGCCTCAGGCGGATTCGTGCCAATGCGCGGCAAAGTCGAAGATTTCCTTAAGCGCGATCAACTGCCGTCACCGATCGACATGTTCTTGCACGATAGCTCGCACAGCCACCGGCACATGCTCTGGGAATTTCGCCAGTTCTGGCCGCGGCTGCGCGACGGCGGATTACTCGTTTCGCACGATGTGCAGATGAACGCGGCCTTCCCCGAATTTGTCGCAAAGACATACGCACATGATAAAAAAACCGGACGGCGCGACGCGCAACGCACATCGCATTACGAATGGGGTCGGTGGGGTTACACTGGCTTCGCCATCAAAAAGCAGATTGACTAGTTAGGGAGTGCTGCTTGCAGGAGCGCACCGCTATCATTTAATGCATCGACGTATGGCACATCTGATCGATTCGATTGGTGGTCACGATGCGCGGCATCGGATGATTTTGGGGAGCGCTGCCGGAGCTGCCGTTTTCTTTTGTTTACGGAACCACGTGCGTCTTCCAACTGACGTAATTGCGGCTTGGGATGCTTTTGCATTCTTCGTTCTCGCCTCTGCGTGGCTAACAATCTTGATCACGCCGCAACGGAAGTTGCGTGCTCGTGCTCAAAAGCAGGATGTTGGGCGGACCGTGCTCTTCGTCTTTGTCGTGGTGGCGGCGTGCGCGGCTTTGTTCGCGGTGGGATTTCTCGTAATCGTAGGCGGGAGCGAGACGCGCGGTCACTTCACTGGGCATCTCATGTTAGGGCTGGGGACGGTTGTCTTGTCTTGGTGTCTTATGCACACTGTTTTCGGGTTGCGCTACGCCCACGCTTTTTATGGCGATGGCGACCAACCAGGCGAACGTCGACATGCTGGCGGGCTCGTTTTTCCGGGAGAGCGGATGCCGGATTATTTCGATTTTGCCTACTTTTCATTCGTTATAGGCATGACCTGCCAAGTCTCGGATGTGCAAATTACTTCACACCGGATGCGGCGGCTGGCGCTCCTGCAGAGTGTGCTCGCGTTTGGATTCAATACCATCATCCTTGCGCTCTTAATTAATACCGTCTCCAGCCTTCTGGGAACGAATTTGGTTCAGCCGTCACATGACCACTAACCGATCTGTTTTCGGTACGCAGCTGCCTCTTTCAATTGTTTGAGATCGTCCGCGTTGTCGATCTTGAGAACGAAAATCCAGCCCTGGCCGTAGGGTTCGCGGTTGATCAGGCCTGGATCGGCTTCGAGGGCCTTATTTACTTCAACGACTGTTCCTTTTACAGGCGCATAAATATCGCTCGCAGCTTTCACTGATTCGACCACTGCAATCGCTTCTTTCGCGTTCGCCTGCCGATCCATCTTCGGCAGCTCGACATAAACCACATCGGTCAATTCTGACTGTGCGTGATCGGTAATGCCGACGCGGACATTCTCGCCTTCGCGTTTAATCCATTCGTGTGTCTCGGTGTAAAGCAGATCGTCTGGGACATTCATAATGCTGGTTTTCTGTAGAGCGGCTTCTTTTCTATGGTAGCTGGAAATTTCTGGCCGCGAATCTCAATGTCGATCTCTGCACCCATCTTCGCGTGTGCCGCCGAGACATACGCCATCCCAACACCCCAACTCAAGCTCGGAGAAAGCGTGCCGCTGGTCACTTCGCCAATGTGCTCGCCATTCTGAAAAACCGCATAGTGCGGTCGCGGCGGCGGTCCTTTCTCTTTCATTCGGAACGGGAGAAGCCTTTCGCGCGGGCCGTTTTCTTTTGTCTTCAACAAGACGTCGCGGCCGATAAAGTTTGGTTTCGTCAAATCAACAAAGAATCCGAGTCCGGCTTCAAGCGGATTACGTTCGGGCGACAGATCGGAACCGTTAAGTGGATAACACATCTCCAGCCGCAACGTGTCGCGCGCGCCAAGCCCGCACGGTTTAATGCTGAACGGCTTGCCTTTTTCAAGAGCGGCATTCCAAAATTTTACCGCGTCCGTCGCGCGAAAGAAAACTTCGATCCCGTCCTCGCCGGTGTAACCAGTGCGCGCGACCGAAACAGACATTCCATGTACGGTGAGATCGACAATGTGATTTCGCAATGGAATCTCGACTGCTTTGCCGAAGAGATTGTGAAAGAGTTCCGGGATTCGCGGGCCTTGAATAGCGCCCCCGCCAAAATTCGAGCTGCGATTTTTGAGTTTACAAGGAGCGGCGGTCTCCAGTCCGCCTCTGGGGCGATCTGGAGATCGCCCTTCCTTGAGGTGTTTTTGCAGCCAAGCGAAATCCTCATCTGTGCGTGCCGCGTTCACAACCAGCAGGAATTTTTGGTCCTCGATACGGTACGCGATCAAGTCATCGATGATGCCGCCACGCTCATTAAGGAGGAACGTGTATTGGCCCATTCTGGTATCGAGTTTGTCGATGTTGTTTGTGAGCATCGTGTTGAGCCACTCGCGCGCGCCTGCTCCATCGACAACAAATTGGCCCATGTGCGAAATATCGAAGATGCCGACGTTGTTTCGCACGGCTTGATGTTCCTCGACGATGCTGGTGTATTGCACCGGCATGAGCCATCCGGCGAAGGGAACCATTTTCGCGCCCAGCCGCACGTGCTCATCGTAAAGCGGTGTCTTTCTCGGCGCGCTCTCAGTCACGCGCGGAACGTAGCACAGGTAACGTCGATTGACCCGCCTTCGCTGGGTACGGCGCGGCAGCCATCAATTGCCCGCGGGCGAGGCGGTGACCCGCCCCTATCTTGAAAACCAAACGCGTGAACCTTACGCTGCGGAACCCATGACCTTGCTAGATAAACTCGAACGCCGTTTTGGTTTTCTTGGCATTCCGGGATTGATCCGAGTAGTGATTGGCTTCACCGCGCTCGTGTGGGCGTTGATGTGGCTGAATCCCAATTTCCGTTTCGCGCTCGATCTTGATCCGGCACGCATTCGCCACGGCGAAATCTGGCGGCTGGTCACTTATATTTTTGTTCCGCAAACGCTCAGCCTTTGGATTGTGCTGGCCCTCTGGTTTCTCTGGTTCATCGGCGAAGGTCTCGAACGCGCGTGGGGCCCCTTCCGGCTTACACTTTATTTCTTCGTGGGGATGATCGGCACAACGGTCGCCGCCTTTTTCTTCGGCAGCAATTTTTCAAACGGCATGCTGATCGCATCGTTGTTCTTCGCCTTTGCGCGATTCTACCCCGACGAAATCATTTATGTGTTGTTCATTTTACCGGTTAAAATCAAATGGCTCGCCTGGGTTTTCGCGGCTTTTTTGCTGGTTGGATTTGTCCTGAACTCGAATTCGTATCGCGCTGCGCTTATCGCCGCGTTCGCGAATTATTTCACGTTCTTCGGTCCGGAGATTATTCATCGCGCGCGGCATCGCCATGAAGTTTCAACACGTCGCAGACGTTTTGAAGAGCAGTCACGCAACGCCGATAACGCACTGCATCGCTGTGCGGTCTGCGGCGCAACAGAATTGAGCGATCCGAACCTGGATTTTCGCGTCGCACGCGACGGCGAAGAATACTGCATGGCACACTTGCCAAAAGCGCAAACGCCGGGATCCTAGATTTTGTTGTAGAGGCGCTCGCCGCGGCGAGCGCCCGGCAGGTCGGCGTTTGACACAAACGCCGCTACAACCGCCCGAGCGATTGACGTCAGTCGCGCTCACCTTCTTGACCGGAAATTTTCACGTCCGAAACTAGAGCGATGACCGATAAAAACTTTGCGCTTGTTCCGGAGGAAGGCTGGCATTGTCTGCATCTGTTTTACCGGATTGAGTACGGTCAATGGCAGTTGCTCAGCCGGGAAGAACAGAACGCAGCCAAGACGAATCTGTCGTCGCTTGTGCAGGAAGTGCGCGCGATGGAATCGACGCAATTGCTCACGCTGAGCGTGGTGACACCCAAAGCCGACCTCGGATTCATGTTGATCACGCCAGATCTGCACAATGCCAACAAGATTGAGAAGCGACTTTCGCTCTCGTTAGGCGCCGACGTGCTGACGCCGGTTTACAGTTATTTGTCGCTGACCGAGGAAAGCGAATACATCACGACTGAGGAAGAATACGCGCAAACGCTCGAGCTGAGTGTCCGCAACGATCCTGTAAAACTCGATGAAGCCCTGACGACATTTCGCGAACGAATAAGGCATTACCGGCAGGAACGCGTTTATCCAACGCTGCCCGATTGGCCGCTGGTTTGTTTCTATAACATGAGCAAACGTCGCGGTGAGCAGCGGAATTGGTATGCGCTTCCGTATGATGAGCGCCGCAAGTTGATGAAAGGACACGCCAGTGTAGGCCGCGAATTCGCCGGCAAAGTGAAACAGCTCATCACCGGTTCGACAGGCCTCGACGATGCGGAATGGGGCGTGACACTGTTTGCGCGCGACACATTTCAGATCAAAGCCATCATTTACAAAATGCGGTTCGATCCGGTCAGCGCCGAGTACGCGGACTTCGGCGAATTTTACATCGGCATCCAATTGCCGCTCGACGAATTGTTCCGGCGGCTGCAGCTGTGATCCGAACAACAACTGTAGGTGCCGCTGTTAGCGTCCCGATGGGAAGCTGCCCAGCTTCCCCTACAGCAAACTCGCTAGTACACTCTTAATCAAAACGGATGGGTGACAGAGCGGTCTATTGTGCACGCCTGGAAAGCGTGTGTGCCGAAAGGCACCGGGGGTTCGAATCCCCCCCCATCCGCGGTCGATGGTCCTGCTCGTAATGTTTTCGGCTACCTGCCTCCTTCCTACTTCCTAGCCTCCGAAAGCCAGCATGACCTACAGTTGAGGAAGCGCTTTAGCGAGCAGATCCCAGAAGGCCAGCAAAAATCCGCCGATGATAAGACCAACGCCCAACCATCTAATTGTCGAAGGACGAACCTTTCGTGAGAACCTCTCGGGGTAAGCGTGATACCGGGCTAGAAGGAAGATGCCCCCTGCAATAGCCAACGCGCCCATTGAGGCGTCGTTTGCATTCATCTCGATTAGTAATCGCGGCTGTCTGTTGCGTGTCTCTGGTTAATTGTGGCGTTGTTCAACAACCTGCAGTTCTTGCCGCAGCTTAACCACGCTGCCGTGGGCGAGAACCCCCCGAAAGTTTACGCTGGGATAAATCATGCAATCGCGACCGATAACTGAACCGGGGTTGATCACTGCGTTGCAGCCGATCTCTGTTCTATCGCCAACGATTGCTCCGAATTTTCTGAGGCCCGTGGGAATGTGGCCATCGGGTGTCACGACCGCGATTTCGCCGTGATCCAGTTTCACGTTTGAGAGAATCACGCCTGCGCCGAGATGAGCGTGATGACCAAGAATGGAATCGCCGACATAGTTGAAGTGCGGCACCTGCACTTCATCGAAGAGAATGCAATTCTTGAATTCGCACGAGTTTCCCATGACGACGCCGTTGCCGGCGATCACGTTCTCGCGCACGTAACAGCCGCTGCGGACGTGGCAATTTTCGCCGATCCACGCCGGCCCTTTCAACATGGCGCCTTGCTCGACAATCGTTCCTCTGCCAACAAAAACATGATTACTGATGAACGGCTTGCCCATTAGTTCGCCTAAAATTGCGGGCTTAAGGCGGAATTGCAGATAACTAGCAATTTGTTTCAGCGCGTCCCAAACGTAATTCTGGTTCTCGAACAACTTCGGATGCGCCGTGTGTTCGAGGTTAAGATAATCGGCAGGCGCAAACATTTTCACTGTTCAAGATGACGAAACGCCCCCGAGTTGCGAGCGCATTTTTCTGCGGGTAACACGCGCGTCTCAGGAGCTGACAACAAGAGTGGGCGATCGCGCGACACCATCCCCAACACGCGGGACGCGTGCGCTGCCCAGATCACGACGCTCCACGCCGCGTGAGTTTTTGTCCGTCCTTCGTGTCACGCACTTCCCAGCCGAGTGCGGAAATTTGCTCGCGCAGTTCGTCGCTTCGTTTCCAATTTTTTTCGCGCCTTGCGTTCTGCCGCGCCTTTGCCAGTTGCGCTACTTCCGGTGGAACTACGATTTCGGCCTCCATTTCGAGATCGAGAACAGTGTTGATCCGTTTCCACCAATCCAGCCACGCGTTTGCTGAAGCCGCATCCAGTTTGTTTT
>CATPBS010000243.1 GCA_955652715.1 uncultured Candidatus Udaeobacter sp. | reverse complement strand
GTCCTGGCCAGCTCTTCCCAGATCTCGCCGGGACCGTGCATTGGGTAGCGAAAGCGATCGATCAGAGTCTTGATGACCTGGCCGTTGCGCTTGCCCAATCCCAGCGCGCGCCGAATCAGCACGGGCATCGAGACGTCCTTGATCCGCTGGGCCGCCCAGTCGGCGCTGATCTCACTGCACGGGATACCCCAAACCTTCTCCGTATAGCTGCGAAAGAAGGCTTCGTACAGCCGTCGGCCGAAAGCGTTGACCACCCAATCCTCGAAGCTGCGAATCTCGCGCCGCGGCCGTACGCGGGCCGCCAGGTAACTCAGCACGCAGGCGGACGACTTGAGCAGGCCGAGTTGACTCAGCGCGTCCCAAGTCTCGAGCGGATATTTGAAAAACCGGCCTCGATAATAGATGCGCGAGAGCCGCTCGCGCTCCAGCATCCGGTCGCCAAGGATCTCGCCCCAGAGCCTTTCGATCTCGGCATTCTTGGAAAAAAAACGGTGGCCGCCGATGTCGAAATGGAAACCCTTGTAAGTCACGGTCCGGGAAATCCCGCCGACGTAAACAGGATCGGCTTCCAAGACAACGACATCCACCGCCTCTTTCGAGAGAAGATAGCTGGCAGTCAGACCTGCTGGCCCCGCACCGATAATGGCGACTTTTGTTTTCATCTTCTACTACGCGACCCAGTTACCCCGGGTGAAATTCCAGACGTACCAACCCTGTACGCACAGCCCAGCAGCGCTGACCAACGCTACTGCCGCGATGGCGAATGCCCGCACAAACACCGGCGGCGCACGAAATTGACGCAGAAAATTCAAAAACGCCAGCACGATCAAAGCGTGTACGGCAAATTCATAGCGAAGCATGCTTTCCATATCCACGCAGGCCACGCCGCTGACAGAGAGGTAATAGATCGCCGCCGCACAGAAATAGATGCCTGCACGCACTGGTAAGCCGACTCGCCGTCGAATCGTTGGAACCAGTTGGCAAAGTGCGATGCCTACCAGGAGCAGAGCGCCCACCGTCATCGACATTTGGCTCGCTTCAGTCGGATCATTGAGCGCCGGTACAAGCCAGCGATAACTGCTCGGCTTAAACACCGCCAAATAATCGGGAACAATCCCCCAGCCGGCTGCCTGTGTGAGCATGTAAATGTCCCAATGACCCCAGCGCAATTGACAGTAAACGAAGAAACCGATCGCGCCGCACGCCGCGATCAGCGTCATACCAAGCGCTGGGCCATACTCGCGAAACCACTTCCGCGGCTCAACTAAACCGCGCCATCCAGTTTGAACTACCGAGCGCACCAGAGGAAACGCAGCGCATACAATCCCGACGATTCGCGTTGCGGACATCGAGACACCATGCACCGCTGCCCAAAATTTCGCCCACTTCCCTTCCGCAGCGCTCCAGTAGATGAAGCCAAGGAGCGCCATTAAAAATAGTGATTCGGAGTAGCCGGCGACCAGAAAGAACGCTGCCGGATGGGCGACGATTAGTAACGCGCCGCAAATCTGGAGGGCAGGTGAAACATTCCAGCGCTTACAAAACAGGAAGAAATAACTCCAGAAACCCCACGCAGCCAGCTGAGCAATGATCAGCAGCACAGTAGCCGTGTGAATGTTAAACGCGTACCGGAATAACCCGGCAATCGCAGGATACGCGGGGAAAAATGCGACATTCGACACTTCCATTACCTTGTGATCGATGGGAGGGACAATCGTCTGATACCCGCGATCGATGATGTTCATAAACCAGTAGCTGTCGTGCTGAACCAATGTGGAGTAGCGGTCCGAGATAGGCTCTTCCGGAGCGAGCAAGGCCACTGCCATCGCAAGCTGCAGCAGTGTCACTGCCAGTCCCGCGAGCAAAGGCTTCAGTAAAGATTGCACCCGGGTCATCACATCATAATCGCAGCATGCGAACTTTTAGCTCGCGAAGCTCTGGGGCCGGGCAAGCCGTCCCACCAGGAACCGCCAGGAAGATGACAAACGCATCCGGACTGCAACGAGTTTTAGGAATTTCGGCAGAAACAATCTTGGAACACATTATTTGCAGCAAGGGCCACCTTGATTCGCGTGACGAGGTTTGACGGCGGTTCCGCTTTGTTTATTCGCGGGAAGTCATTGTTGGTACGTTCTTCGGAGCCACTTCGGGGACCGCGGAGCGAGCCGGCGAAACTGCTACGATCCAGAGATCACAAGCACGATCTCGCCCTTCGGTGGATGCGCCTGAAAATGTGAAAGGAGCTCGCTGGCCGTGCCGCGGCGGAATTCCTCGAACTTTTTTGTCAGCTCTCGGGCGACGCAAAGCTGCCGCTCGGGTATTACATTAACGCAAGCAGCGAGTGTTTTTGTTAATCGATAAGGCGATTCGAAAAAAATTATAGTTTCGGCGCGCTCGGCCGCTGCTCGCAACTCGCGTTCGCGCTGTCCACTTTTGACCGGAAGAAATCCTCGGAAACAAAATTTCTCAGCCGAAAATCCGGAACCAAGAAGAGCCGTGGGGATTGATGATGGCCCGGGGATGATGGTAAACGGGAGTTCGCGTTTAATGCATTCGCGAATGAGCCGCAGCCCCGGGTCAGACAATCCTGGCGTTCCTGCGTCCGTAATCAACGCGACGTTTTCGCCGTGTCCGAGCCGTCCGACAAGCTCCGTCGTACGGGCCGCTTCATTATGCTCGTGATAACTGATGAAGGACTTTTTGATTCCCAGATGCTTCAGCAACATCCCCGAGCGCCGAGTGTCTTCAGCCGCGACCACATCAGCCGATTTCACTGCCTCAATGGCGCGCAAAGTGATATCGCCCAAATTGCCAATCGGTGTGGCGACGACGTAAAGCATTCCGTATGATCGGTTCAAAATCGGTCCTTGGCTATCGAACCAACGGGCTGTTTTAATTTGTGACAAAGCCGGCGGGCGGTCACAAAACGAATTCGTAACGGAGGGTAATATGAGAATGAGCTCTTATCTACCAATGCTGGCGTTACTAGGGCTAGCTTTGGTCGGCTGTGTGCGGCGGAACCAACGACTGTGACGACCACAACAACGACACAGGAAGTCACAACGACGGGACCGGCTCGCGAGGTCGTGGTGACCCGAGCGCCGCCGCCAGTTCGCATCGAAACTCAGACGGTAACACCTGGACCGGGATACGTCTGGACGAACGGTTACTGGCGATGGACCGGAACAACCTACGTGTGGGTGGCGGGAACCTGGGTAGTTCGCCCACGACCAGCCGCAGTCTGGGTGGAAGGCCATTGGATGCCTCGTGCGGGTGGCTGGGTATGGATTCCAGGCCACTGGCAGTAGCCCAAGAGGACAGTAATTGTTACCAGCCTAGAATCTTTGCGAAAATCAGCGGCGCCACAATCGTTGCGTCCGACTCGATGACGTATTTCGGAGTATCGATGCTAAGTTTCCCCCACGTGATCTTCTCGTTAGGCACCGCGCCCGAGTACGACCCGAAGCTGGTGGTCGAGTCGCTGATCTGGCAAAAATAACCCCACTCCGGCACAGGGTCACGGACAACGTCTTGATTCAACATGGGCACGACACAAATGGGAAAATCGCCCGCAATGCCGCCGCCGATTTGGAAAAAGCCAATGGACGAATTCTGGGATACGCTGCGATACCACTCAGCGAGCGCGATCATGTATTCAATGCCGGAACGAATGGTGTTGACGTCGGGGATTGCTCGAGTGATGCAACGCGCTGCGTAAATATTTCCCAAAGTCGAATCTTCCCAGCCAGGCACAAACATTGGAAGATCCTTGTGCGCGGCGGCGATCATCCAACTGTCCCCCGGCTCGATCTCATAAAACTTCTTGAGCCGGCATTCTCGCAAGATGTTGAAAAGAAACTCGTGCGGAAACCCGCGTTCTTTTTTCTGCGCAGCGGCGATCCATTCGTTGATCACTACTTTTTCGATCCGGCGAATTGCTTCCTCTTCCGGGATGCACGTATCGGTGACCCGATTCAGATGACGACGAAGCAGCTCTTCTTCTTGTTGCGGACTTAGCTCGCGATAATTCGGCAGGCGGACATACTGGCTGCGCGCGACCAGATTAAAAAGATCTTCCTCCAGATTTGCTCCGGTGCAGGTGATGGCGTGGACTTTGTCCCGGCGAATCATTTCCGCGAGAGAAATACCGAGTTCGGCGGTGCTCATGGCGCCCGCCAGTGTGATCATCATTTTTCCCCCGCGATCCAGGTGCGTGCTGTAGGCATCAGCAGCGTCTTTTACGACCGCCGCGTTGAAATGCCGGAAGTGGCGATCAATGAACTGGCTGATGCTGCCCATCTTCACTTGACCAACTCTTGCAATGGGGGGCTACTCCGCTTTTGATGCAAAACTTATACCGCGGCAGTCAAGCGTTAATCGCGCTTTTGCCGAAAATTTCTTACGGTACCGCGGCAAGGATCCGCGCTGCCAGGATCTCCGGCGCCACGCCGAGCAAAAGAACCGTCGCAGCGAGCACAGCGACCGTAGTTCGCAGCAGCAGATCAGGCTGGACATCGACGTGTCGCTCGGCGGGAAGCGGAGGCTCATCGACGAAAATCGTCTTCAGGACGAGCAGATAATAGTACAGCGAGATGAAACTGCCAAGAAGCGCGACTCCTACGAGCCAGAGCAACCCCAGGTTTGCACCGGCGCGAAGCGCGACACTGAATATATAAAATTTTCCAAAAAATCCGGCGAGCGGCGGTATTCCTGCCAGTGACAACATGAAGATAGACATGCATCCCGCGAGCAAGGGAGATCGGGAAGCCAATCCGCGAAAGTTTGAGAAATCGTCGCCACCCGTCTCGCGCCGCACCACAGCAATTATGCCGAATGCACCGACAAGTGTGATGGCATAGACGGTGGCGTAGAATAACGCGGCGGAAAATCCGTCGCGATCGCCAGCGACCAGTCCAATGAGTGTGTATCCAGCATGTGCCACTGCGGAGTAGGCAAGCAGTCTGCGCACGTTTGATTGCGCGAGCGCCACCAGATTGCCGACCAATATCGATAACGCTGCCAGCGCGGCAAGGACGGGCGACCAACCAGCAACCATGGCGTGCCACGCGGCGGCACCGTGCAGGGGAGCAAACCCGACCAGCACTATCTTCCCCAGCACCACAAACGACGCGACCTTCGAGGCCGAGGCAATAAATGCTGCGCTGGGAACGGGCGCGACCTGATAGGCGTCCGGCGCCCAGACGTGAAACGGTGCGGCGGCGATTTTGAACGCGAAAGCGATGAGCGTCATGACAAGCCCAACGGCTAGCAACGGTTGCACAGATGCGGTGGCCAGATTTTCCGAAATCGCCGCAAGACTCGTCGTGCCCGACATACCATAGATCAAGCTGATTCCGAAAAGCGTGAAAGCGCTGGAGGTGCTGCCGAACAGAAAGTATTTCAGACCGGCTTCCGCGGAACGCACATCCGTCTTGTCGAATGCGGTCATCACATAAAGCGACAAGCCGAGCAGTTCGAGTCCGATGAAAATCATCAGTAACTCCTCGCTACCGACTAGCAGCATCAGGCCGACTGTTGCGAACAACACAAGCGCCAAATATTCGCCCGGATGACGCGGCGCCTTTTCTGATGTCGTCAGGAGGACGGTGAAGAATGCTAAGGCGATACAGATAATTTTGAAGAGGCAGGTGAGCGGGGTGATCACGAGCATCCCGCCGAAAAGGTTCGCGTTGCGAGGCAACATCAGCACTGTGCCGATTGCAACTACAAGCCCAAGTGCGGCAATGGAACAACAGATTGGTCCCAATGCGTCTGGCATGGCGGCAGGCGTGCCGCTTGCATTTTGATCCAGTGGCATGGTCGAGACGGTCGCGTCAACCGTTCGGCGCCGAATAGTCAGCCCGACGGCAAGGAGTACGAGTGCGGTAACAACGACCACAGCCTCGGGCGAGGCAAGTTTGAGAAGCTGGAGATAGGACATCGTTGAAGCGTTAAGTCGTTGAATCGGCGGATTTCATTTCAGAAACCTCATCGATTCGACTGCAGGCATAATGCGATCGAGCAACAGTTTGGGATAAATCCCAACCGCGAGCGTCGCGAACATGAGCAGGCAAGCACCACATTTTTCCGCAGCCGTAATGCTTTGTTGTTCATTCCAATCCGGGTCGAGCGCTACCCGGCCTTTTTGCAAGAGCACGCTTGGCTCCGCCTCGCCGAAGAACGATTGCTTTAACGCCCGCAACGTGAATGCAGCAACGAGCACCATGCCAGCGCCGGTGATCCAGACCGCGAGCGGATAAGTTTTCCATGCGCCAATGAGAATTGTGATCTCGGCAGCGAATCCACTGAAACCGGGTATGCCCATCGACGCGGCTGAGGCGATGACAAAAGTGAACGCGGCAAACGGCAGAGCGCGGCCCAGGTTCATGCTGGCGAGCGCGTCGAGCTCGCGCGTGTGTGTGCGGCGATAGATCATGCGTCCAGCGACGGCAAACAAAAGGGCCGCAATCACGCCGTGCGAAAACATTTGCAATACCGCCCCTGAAACGCTTAGCGCCGTTGCCGCGGCGAGACCCAGCAACACGAAGCCCATGTGGCTGACGCTCGAATAACCAATAACAAATTTCAGATCACGTTGACGGAGCGCTACGGCCGCGGCGTAAACAATTCCAACGACCGCCAGAAAGGCGATCCATTTGCTCCACATCTGGAAGCCCAGTGGAAAGAGATTCATCGCGACGCGGAGCCCTGCGTAAGAGCCGAGTTTCATCACGATCCCGGCGAGAAGCATGGAACCGGCCGTAGGCGCCGCGACGTGACCCGTCGGCGCCCACGTATGCAGTGGCCAAATTCCGGCGAGCACGGCGAAACCGAGAAACAACACAGGAAACGCCCACGATTGCAGTTGCGGATTGAATTGAAATTGCGCGAGCTGATTCATGTCCAGCGATCCGGCAGTTACGTATGCGGCAAGTATCCCGATGAATACGAGCATGCCGCCAAAAAACGAATAGAGCGTCAGCTTCATCGCCCCGTATTCCTTGTTAGTGGATCCAAAAATGGCGATTAGAAAATATTTCGGCACGATCACCAGCTCGTAGAACGCGAAAAACAGAAACAAATCGGCGCTTAGAAAAACTCCGTAGGACCCGGCCACCACCAGAAGTAACCAGAAGAAAAATTCGTTCTGCCGATGTTCAACGTCCCATGAAAACAGCACGGTGCTTACGGCCGAGATACCCGTAACAAGAACCATCGTCAGGCTGACGCCATCGATCGCCAGATGGTAATTCATCCCGAGGGCCGGCACCCAGGGCACGCGCACAATCGTGGCGAAATGCGCAAGATCGCCAATCGGCGTGCGAACGAATGCGATGAGGCCCAAGGCGAGGCCTGCGATCGTTGTAAGCAGCGCGATCCAGCGCGCAAACGTGCGTGGCAAGACAAGCAGCAGCACTGCGCCCGCGAACGTAATGTAAATCGTCCAGGCGATCATGCGCGTTTACGCGCCCGATACCGCGGGCCCTTCTCGCGCACATGAAACCCGATTTCACGCCGTGGCTTTTCCGGCGGCGCCATCAGCCGTCGGATCGCTTCGAGGACAGCGGCGATTTCCTCATCGTGCTTGCCGACATGTTCGAGCTCCGAAAATTTTCGCGCTAACTCGCGATTCGTCTCGAGCATCTCGCGCAGCTTCACGAATGTGCGCATGATCGCGATGTTCACTTTGATCGCGCGCTCGCTGTTTAACACGATCGAGAGCATGGCGATGCCCTGCTCTGTGAAAACATAGGGACGCGATCGCCGGCGGCCGCCCCAACTTGATATTCCAAATTGGAATTTCAAGTTTGCAAGTTCCTCAGGCTTAAGCTGAAACATGAAATCGGAGGGAAACCGATCAGCGTTGCGCTTTACAGTTTTATTTAGGTTTCCCGTGGTCACGCCATATAAGGTCGCGAGATCAGAATCGAGCAGCACTTTCTGGCCGCGAATCCAGCGAATCGATTGCGCTACGCGCTCGATGGGAATGATCTCTTTGCTCATCCGCGACGCATCTCAACCAAACAGCCGCGCCATTTGAACGACGGTTGCGTTGAAGATGTTGAAGATAAATTGCGGCGCGATGCCGATGGCGAACATGAGCAATGTCACAGGAACGATGACGAGCTTTTCACTTCGCAAAAGATCAGGAAACCCGCTGCAACTTTCTGCGAGTGGCCCACTGAAGAGGGATTGCATTGCGCGCACAAAGACGATGGCTGTGACGAGGAGCCCGATCACAGCAATGGCCGTAAACGCGGCCGCGATCGCGAATGAGCCTTTGAAGATGAGAAACTCTCCGATGAATCCGTTCAGTCCCGGCAAACCCAAAGATGAAAACATCGCAACGCTCATCCAGCCGCAGAGGAGCGGTGTTCGCTGCATCAGCCCACCGAAATCATCGATGCCACGTAGACCGCGCCGTCGTTCAAGCAGACCGGCAAAATAGAAAAGCGTAGCCGCGGTGATGCCGTGGTTGAAAATTTGCATGAACACGCCGCTCAACGCTGCCTGCATATCGATCGTTGCACCAACAACAGGTGAGGCGGCTACCGCAAAGAGAGCAAGCATGCAGTAACCGAGATGATTGATCGACAAGTAGGCAATCATGCGTTTCAAATCCCGCTGCGCCCACGCAGCCAACGGAGCAAATACAATCGAGCAGATCGCCAACCCAAGAAGCCATGGACCGATGATCTTGATCTCGTTTGGAAAAAGAGGAAGCAACAGACGCACGAAACCATAAACGCCCATTTTCGAGAGGACGCCCGTGAGCACCATCGACACGCCCGTAGGCGCGGTTTGATACGCGTCGGGCAGCCAGGTGTGAAACGGAAACAGCGGCACTTTTACTGCGAGACCCACAAAGATTCCGGCAAACGCAAGCCACGCGAGTTTACCTGTCAGCAGACCGTTCTTCCCGAAGGCGGCGAGAGCGGCAAAGTCGAACGTACCTTTCGCGAAATAAATCCCGAGGAACGAAAGCAACATCGCCACGCTGCCCAGGAATGTGTAAAGGAAAAACTTGGTCGCAGCGCGGTCACGGTTTTCGCCGCCCCATATTTTGATCAGCAGAAACGCGGGGAGCAGACTCATTTCGTAAAACAAGAACCAGAGAATGAAATTCTGCGCAGTGAACGTGCCGTAGAGGGCTGACTGCATTATCAGCATCGTCGCATAGAAGGCGCGACCTGCGCCTGGAACTGGTTGCGCCAGAAGTGCAAACGGAACGATTGTCGATGTGAGTAATACCAGCAGCAGACTCAAGCCATCGACGCCAAGCAGATATTCAGCGCCGATGGCGGGAATCCAGGCATGGCGTTCGACGAACTGGAGCCCCGAGGAAGTGGGGTCAAAATTCCGCCATAATACCAAAGCGCACACTGCGGAGATGGCGTTAAACATCAGAGCGATTGGACGACCATTCCTCTGCGGCCAGGCGCAGACCGCGAGCGCTCCGACGAGCGGAATAAAAATGATCGCTGTAATCAAGCCAACCATGCGTAGAGAAGGAGCAGCGCGAGCATTCCGATGGCGACTGCGCCGAGGTAGGTTTGGATTTGTCCGGAGTGCGCCGCGGAGATCAGGCGGCCCAGACCGCGCGTGCCAACAGTCGTCTCATCGACTCCGGCATTGATCCCGCGCTCACCAACGCTGGTTGTAAAGATTCCAAAAAGCTGGGCGATCGCACCGAATCCGCGCACGAGCCCATCCCAGAAATAACGATCCATCCAGTCGGAGAGACGCGCGCTCGCCCAGCTGAACGCGATGACCGTGCGATCATAAAGTTCGTCGATCCACATCCCGTTTGCCAGAAAGCGAAACAATGCGGGCTGCGCATATTCGAGCGGATCGATCTCAGCTGGGCGATCGCGTTCTGGGGCCCCAGCTTTGCGATAGATCCAGATGCCAGCGGCGACACCCCCGCCAACAAGCACAAGCGAAACGAAGAGCATCGGCTGAATCAAACGCGCGATCTCGAAGTGCACGGGTTCGCCGGTTAGATATCCATGCAGCCACGGCCACGCAGGCGTGAGCACCACGCTGAAAAAAATTGCGCAAAGCGCCAGCACGATCAGAGGCATCGTCATGGCACGCGGGCTTTCGTGCGCGTGCTCCGCAGTAGCGCGTGGGTTACCGAAAAAGACGTAGATGACTTGCCGCGTCATATAGAGCGCAGTGAGAACGACTCCGGCGAGAATCAGGTAATACGGTGCATGCGATGGCGCCCAGCTCGCCGTGGCATGAAGGATTTCCTCTTTCGTCCAGCCGCCGGAGAAAAAGAATGGCACCCCGCTGAGCGCCATCATCCCGACGGCGTACGTGAAAAACGTCACCGGCATGAGGCGCCGCAGGCCGCCCATTTTACGGATGTCCTGTTCTCCGTGGCATCCGTGAATCACGGAGCCCGCGCCGAGGAACAGGAGCGCTTTAAAAAATCCGTGCGCCAGCAGGTGCATTATCCCCGCCGCGACGCCGCCGACGCCTAACGAGACCATCATCAAACCAAGTTGCGACACGGTCGAATACGCCAAGACGCGTTTGATGTCGGCTTGCGCGATCGCGATGAGCGCCGCCATCAGCGCAGTAGTTACACCGATCCATACGACGACGGTGAGCGACGGCGTCACGCCATTGATTGGGCCTAAAGAGAAGAGCGGATAGACGCGTGCGACCAGAAACACACCGGCGGCCACCATCGTCGCGGCGTGGATCAACGCGCTGACCGGTGTGGGCCCTTCCATCGCATCAGGCAACCAGACGTGCAGCGGGAATTGTCCCGACTTTCCGACGGCGCCGCAGAAAATCAGCAGCGCGATGAAGGTCGCGCTTGCGCCGAGCATGGCCAGGCCGGCGCTCTCAAGGCAACCGTTCCCACGATCGTAGAAAAGAAGGGTGCCGCTGCGGCCGTAGAGCCAAAGGATGCCAAGAAAGAATCCCATGTCGCCGATGCGCGTGGTGATGAAGGCCTTTTTTGCGGCCTCCGCCGCCCTCGGTCGCTCGATCCAAAACCCGATGAGCAAATACGAAGCGAGTCCGACCAATTCCCAAAAAATGAATAGCAGAAGCAGACTGTTGGCGATAACCAAGCCGAGCATGGCGCCGGAAAAGAACGACAGGTACGCGAAGAAACGGGTGAAATTTTTGTCCTCGGCCATATAGCCGACGCTGAAGACAAAAATACAAAGCCCGGCGAGCGCGACCATCAGCAGCATCGCGGCACCAAGGGGATCAAAAACAAATCCGAGACGCAATGCTTGTTCGCCGAAAGTGAACCAGGTGAAATTCTGAACGACACGGAAGCCGGGCGTCTGCAGCGTCTGCCCAAATGCCAGGATCGACATTGCTAATGCCGCGATTTGTCCGGCAATCGCCAGCGCGGCTGCGCTTCTTCGCCGCGCGTTCGACAAAGTCAAAATAATCAGCGAAGCCACGAAGGGCGCTGCGGGCACGAACCAGAGATAGGTTACGATCCAGGAATTCATCCCCGGAGCTGGTCAAGCTGATCGACGTTGGTCGTGCGATAGTGGCGATAAACGGCGATTACCATCGCGAGCCCGACGGCGGCTTCGGCAGCGGCGATGGCAATAGAAAATAGTGCGATCATCACGCCAATCGGTGGTTGATGGTGCGGACCAAAACGCCAGAAGGCGATGAAATTTAAGTTTGCTGCGGCAAGCATCATTTCGATGCCGATGAGAATGAAAATAGCATGGCGGCGACTCAATGCCGCGAGCAGGCCGATGGAAAAGAGTGCGGTGGATACGATGAGGAAGGCTTGAAGTGTGGGTGTCATAGTGAGCAGTTACGTCAAAGAAAGTTGCATGGTTACGGAGGAGTTAGTGTCTGCGATGACTTAACGTTGGAAATGGTATAACTCGTTAACGCTGTTCATCGCTTTTCCTCGATCACGAGAATAAGGGCGCCAATCAGCGCGGCCGTCAGCAGAAGCCCGACGCATTGCAACGGCCACACGTAGCTGGTCATCAATGCTGCGCCAATTTGTTTTACCGTAAGCGCTGGCATGCGTGGGGCGACGATGGCAATTGATTGCGTCTTTAGAATCGACCACGTCAAACCGCCAAATACAGCAACAGCGATTGGAACGCCGCCCCAGTTGAAACCGCGATCTTTCTCAACATCGCGCCGCGTAAGCAGAATCGTAAAAACGATCAACACCGCGACCGCGCCGATGTAAACGAACACCAGCGCCAAGCCGACAAATTCCGCGCCCAGCAGAAAGAAAGAGGATGCCAGCCCAACGAAGGCGAGCGCGAAACTGAGCGCGGCGTGCATCAGTTTTCGCAACGTTGCAGCTGCCAACGCCGCGGCGAGCGTGAAAATGGCGATGAGGATAAACGCGCCGCTGTTCATTCGGCGAAGCGATAAACGCGCGGCGCGAATTTTCTTCTCGTGTCGAGCAACGTCGACAGGGCGGTGTAAACAATTGCGATCACCAGAAGCGACCACAGCCAGCCGCGCAAGCCGCGTCCAGCATAATGCCAGACGGCAGCGGCAAGGATGCACGTGAACGCCATCGGCAACATGAACTTCCAGGCAAAGTTCATCATTTGATCGACGCGCGTGCGTGGGAGCGTTCCCCGGACCCAGATGTAAACGAATAGCAACGTGCTCAGTTTCGCGAAAAACCAGACGTAAGACGGAACGAACTCAAGAGCGCGCGCGGGCGCGTGCCAGCCACCAAGAAACAAAGTCACGCCGAGACCGCTGATGGCGAACATGCCAATGTATTCCGCCATGAAAAACGTGGCGTACTTGAATCCGGAATATTCGGTCATGTGACCCGCGACAATTTCCGATTCGCCCTCGGGTACATCGAATGGAGTGCGATTTGACTCCACCAGACCCGAGATGAAAAACAGAATAAACGCGGCTGCGCCCCAAGGCGTAAAGACAAACCAGCGCGGCACTAGCCCAAACGTGTAACCAGCTTGCGCAGCAACAATCCGGTCGGGTGTGAGCGAGCTAACGACCATCACCACCGGCAACGCGGTGAGAATGAGCGGCAGTTCGTAGCTGATCATTTGGGCTATGGCGCGCATCGCCCCGAGCATCGAAAATTTGTTGTTGCTGCCCCAGCCGGCCATGAACACGGCGAGCTCCGTAGTCGATCCCACCGCAAAAAAAAAGAGAATGCCACCGTCGATTGTAAACGGCGTCATCTTTCGGCCGTACGGAATCACGCCGAGCGCAAGGATGGCCGCGGCGGCAATAAGAATCGGCGCGAGAAAGTGGACGATCTTGTCTGCCCGTGCCGGCACGATGTCTTCCTTGATCAACATTTTAATGCCGTCGGCGATGGGTTGAAAAAGACCGAAGGGACCCACACGATTCGGACCGTAGCGGTTCTGTATTCGTGCAAGAATTTTTCGCTCCAACACCGAGATGAGCGCGAAAAGCGTTAGGAATACAGCGAGTAGCGCGAAAATGTTGACCAGACTCGACACCACTTGAATGACCCAGGTCGGCGACCCCCCGAGACACGTAAGCAGCCATTGCTTTGCGTTGACAAAGATCTGGTCGATTGACTTGCTCATCCTGGATGAAGAAAACCGTTGATCGGTGCGTTAATCAAGGCAGAACGCGGATGACTTTCGGTTTAAAGAGGGCTCCTAATCGGCCGGATGAGCAACTTTTGTCTGCCATAGAGCGGTTTTGGCTTTTCAGGGAGCTTTTGCTGCAGTACCTTCGGCGTTCGCGATGCGAATGCTGGTTTTGTTGATCGCCGCTCTTTTTGCGAGCGCCGGTTTGATCAGTGGAGAGATAAAAACTCCACAGAATGTGCCGATTGAAATCACTTCCACCGGCCAGACAACCTATGAAAACGGGCTGGCAACAGCACGCGATAATGTCGCGATTCACATTGGCAATACAGACATCTACGCCGATTACGCACAGTACAATTCCACCACGCACGACGTGGACTTGAGAGGGCACGTGCGTATCTATCGAGATACGAGCCTCTACATCTCCGAAAGCGGGGTGTACAATACCGAGACAAAGAAGATCCGAGCGATAAACGGGCGGACCGAGTCGCAGCCTTATTTTCTGACCGGCGCGAACATGGACTCAATCTCGGACAACGGTTATCTTGTACGGGGAGGTAATTTTACGACGCAGGATTCGGCGAAACCCGATTTCCATCTTCACGCGCGAAAGATTCGTATTTATGAAGGGGATCGCGTCATTTTCCAATACGTGACGGCGTACGTCGGGAAGGTACCTGTTTTCTGGTGGCCTTATCTCTATCAGTCCCTCAGTGACACGTTCAGTTTTACGATTTCGCCCGCGTACACGAGCAAATGGGGACCATCGCTTCTTACTGAGGTCACGTTTCCCATTACGGACAACATCAAGGGGCGCGTCCGGCTCGATTACTTTGGCCGTCGTGGGCCCGCCATCGGTTTTGATCCCATTATCGATTATGGGAAGGACGAGAGCAGTCAGGCGAGACTCAAGACTTTTTACATTCATGATCAAAACCCGGATATAAATCAGACGAACGTGCCGCGGCAGGATGTTCCTACCGATCGATACCGCCTTAGCCTCGAAGATCGGACGAACTTTACCGATGATATATACGGCATCGCTAATATCACGAAGCTTAGTGACCGGTACGTGATGGAGGACTTCTATCCAGGTGAGTTTCGTATCGATCCTGTGCCAGACAATGTGGTCGCAGTGACGAAGACAAACCCTTTCTTTACCCTCACAGGGATCGCGCGTTTTCAGGCGAACGAGTTTTTCACTACAACAGAGCGTTCGCCGGAAGTAGTACTGGACATTAAGCGTCACGGCCTTTTCGGGGGACCCATTTTTTATGAAGGCGAGACCGGCTTTGCCAATTTGCGACTACAATTCCCTGAAGGCGCAGGTTTCGAGAATTACGGCACCGATCGTTTCGACACCTTCCATCAACTGACTTACCCAAACACGTACTTTGGATGGCTTTCCATTGTGCCGCGGGTTGGCTTTCGAGGCACCTATTATGGCAAGACATGGGACCTGGGATCGACAACCTTCATCCCGCCATCAAATCCGCTCGTACCTGACTTTATCCTTCCGCCCCCAACATTGGCTAACCCGGTCAAGTTCGACGGAGACACATTTCGCACGGTTTTTAACACAGGTGCAGAGGCGTCTTTTAAGATTTCGCGTACATGGGAGAATGTGCAAAGCCGCGCGCTCGGATTAGACGGACTCATGCACGTTATCCAACCGTTCACAGACTTTTCATACGTTAAAGAAAACGGGCCCAACCCGACGTCAATTTTGGGGTTTGATCGGTTTGAGCCTTCGACCCAGCTACGGGCAATCGACTTCCCACAGTTCACCACGATTGATTCCATCGCTAGCTGGACTGTCTGGCGAGTTGGTGTTCGCAACCGGTTGGAAACGCGCCGCGACGATCAAAAGATCACTTGGTTTGAACTCGATACCTTTTTTGATGTGAACTTCGAAAATCCCTACGACCGCACGGATTACTCAAACTTCTTTAACAACATTCGCTTTTCACCGCTCCCCTGGGTGTCGTTCTCGATCAACTCTCAAGTGCCTGCCTTCTCCAAAGGGTTTACGGAAGTCGATACAACCGCCAGCGTTCAACCGATGTCGAATCTGCAACTGAACGTGGGACACCGTTACTTGAACAGCAATCCCTTCTTCGATAATAGCAGTTTGTTTGTGGTCGGTGGGTATTATCGCATCGACGACAACTGGGGTGTCGGAGTCCAGGAGCAATATGAAGCCACCACGAGCACCCTTGAGGAGCAGCGCTACTCCATTTACCGGGATCTGTCGAGCTGGGTTGCCTCTTTCGGTGGCATAATACGCGACAATGGAGGAGTGAAAGAATATGGTGTTCTTTTCACCGTAACGCTGAAGGCGTTCCCGAAATTTGGTTTCGATTTGAACTTCGATCCCGCCTCTCAGGGCCAATGATGCACAGTGCACGAATAACGTGACGCCCCTGGCCGCGTTCCGCCACTTGTGCTGCCGTTGATTCGCCCGCACCATTCTTCGATTATGGATCTTTCAATCATCGGTTCCGGTTATGTCGGCCTGGTGACGGGCGCTTGTTTCGCTGATGTCGGCCACAATGTCATTTGCGTGGATAACGACGCGCAAAAGATCAAACAACTGCAAGCAGGCGAGGTGCCAATTTATGAGCCGGGACTTGAAGAGATTATTCACCGCAACGTCTCCGCGCGTCGGCTGCGCTTCACTGGCAGCATTGAGGAAGGAGTAAACAACTCACAAATCGTCTTCATCGCTGTTCCTACTCCGCAGCAACCGGATGGCGATGTCGATCTCAGTTTTCTGGAGAAAGTCGCACGCGAAATCGCCGGAGTCCTTAGGGATTATCGCGTGATTGTTGACAAGAGCACAGTGCCCGTGAAAACGGGCGAAAAAGTGGCCCAATCAATCAAAAGGTACAACCGCCACGGCGCGGATTTCGATGTAGTCAGCAACCCTGAATTTTTGCGCGAAGGCTGTGCGGTAGCGGATCTGATGCGTCCTGATCGCATTGTTATCGGAGCGCAAAGCGAACACGCCATCGATCTCATGAAGAAGGTTTATGAGCCATTCATGGCGCCGATGCTGGTGACTGATATTAGCAGCGCCGAGCTCATCAAGCATTGCGCGAACTCATTCCTCGCGCTGAAGATTTCGTATATCAACGCTGTCTCGGCGATTTGTGAGGCGAGCGGCGCCGATGTCGAAAAAGTCGCCGACGGAATTGGAATGGATCATCGCATTGGCCGTGATTTTCTCAATGCTGGAATTGGATACGGCGGTTCCTGTTTCCCCAAAGACATCGCTGCGTTCATTACGATCAGCGAGCGGCTTGGCACTCCGTTCAATCTGCTAAAGGAGGTGCAACGCATAAACAATGCTCAAAAAGAGCGTTTCCTGAAGGCGATCCGGGAAACTTTGTGGGTGTTGCGAGAAAAGCGGATTGCAGTGTGGGGCCTCACATTCAAGCCAGACACAGACGACGTGCGCTCGTCTGTGGCAATAGAACTGGTGACAAATCTGCTGCGCGAAGGAGCGCATGTGGTTGCCTACGATCCAAAAGGGATGCAAAAAGCCCGCGCGTTAAAACCCATCGCCGAAGCAGAATTTGCTTCATCGGCTCTCGAAGCAGTGACTGATGCCGAAGCACTGGTCGTCGCCACAGAATGGAATGAATTTGCCAATGTGGACCTCGCAGTCGTGAAAGACAAAATGAGAACGCCGATCGTCTTCGACGGGCGAAACCTCCTGGACCCTGAAACGCTGCGGCGACTGGGCTTTCATTATTATTCCATTGGACGCGCGAGTGTGAAACCTCAATAGCCGCAAAAGATATGGCGAAGCTCTCTGCTCGCCAGATCGCGCTGGCAGCCTTGTCGTCGTGGCGAAAAGGAAAGCGTTTCGCCGACTCGATCATCTCAAGGCTTCTTGCCAGGGCGGAGCTTGGTCCTTCCGACCGCG
>CATPBS010000242.1 GCA_955652715.1 uncultured Candidatus Udaeobacter sp. | reverse complement strand
GTTTTTCATGCCCGCAGTTTTGGTTAGAGGATATTCAGGGTTTCTAGCGTGCCAGGCGTATGACTGCCCAGAAGAGAAAAGAAGAAAGGAAGAAAGGAAGGCAGAACCGACCAATCGCGCTTCATGCATTCGCTTCCCGATGCAAAGATCTAAGCTCATTCCCTGCGGATTCCCGTGAAGGAGCCGGATTGACGTCTTACTGCAACCCGCTAGCGTTCGCGCCGATGGCCTCAGGAATAGTCGAGAAGCTCCGCGCTGCTGTGCGGGATGTGCCCGATTTTCCAAAGAAAGGGATCGTGTTCAAAGACATAACGCCGTTGTTAAATGATCCGGTCTTGTTCCGTGCGTCGATTGATCTCTTTTTGGAGCGGTGCCGCGGGATAAACATTGACAAAATCGTCGGGATCGATGCGCGCGGATTTCTTTTTGGATCGGCGGTTGCCTATGAACTTGGCGTCGGTTTTGTGCCGATCCGGAAACGCGGTAAACTTCCCTACAGGACAGAGGTCGCGAAGTACTCGCTCGAGTACGGCGAAGCGGAAATGGAGATGCATGTTGATGGCATAAGCGCGGGTGAGGGGGTTGTGCTGCTGGATGATTTGCTCGCGACCGGCGGGACTTCTGCTGCCGCGGCCCTGCTCATCCGTAAGGCCGGCGGGGATCTGCTCGAAGCACAGTTTCTAATTGAGTTGGAATTCCTTCATGGCCGGAAGCGGCTCAAGCCAACGCCGGTCACGTCGTTTCTGAAATACTGAGCTTTGCACGGCAGACATAAGCGTGCTGCGTCGGGCAAAGAATCCTTTTTTTGCGTGTGAGGGCCCGGTTTTCGATTTTAGATTTCCAACTTACATTTATGTCCAACCGAAGTTCGCGATGACAATGTCCCGACATCTGGAAAAAGTTTTGGCGCACGCCGAGAGCCGCCTTGCTGCTACTGGGACCAGACGCCCGACAGAGGTCCTCCCACTTTACAGAAAATTTCTGAAGGTTGAAGAGCATCGTTTACGCTTGAAGCACCAAGCCGATGGCGGTGGCCGTGAAATTTGCGCGCGCCGCGCGGAACTGGTCGATATTTTGTTGCGATACGTTTTCGGCGGCGCTGCCGCTACAACCCGTGGAAATGCCGAGCCCAGCGTTCCATTGGCATTGGTCGCTCTTGGCGGATATGGCCGGGGCGAGCTCAATCCGTTTAGTGACATCGACGTGATGCTCTTGCACCACCAAGGGACGAAGGGGATTTCGCCGGATATAGAGGAGATGGTAAACCAAGTTCTGTATCTTCTGTGGGACAGAGGCTTCAAGGTTGGACATTCCACGCGTTCCATTAAGGAAGCGATTGCCCAGGCGAACCGTGATATGCGCACAAAAACCGCCATGCTGGAGTCGCGGTGTCTGGCTGGCGACAGCGAGCTGGCGCGCGAATTTCGAAAGCAGTTCCGTTCAAAATGCGTTGAGGGACACGAACGAGAATATGTCGAAATGCGCATGCAAGATCAGGTCGCGCGGCACAAAAAATTCGGCGACAGCGTGTATCTACAGGAGCCAAACCTAAAGAGCGGATGTGGAGGACTGCGCGATTACCAAAATCTGCTTTGGATGACTTACTTCAGAGAAGGCTCGCTGAGTACGAACCAACTCGTGGGGAAAGACTGGTTGAGCGAAAGCGACCAGCGACGGATCGAAAGAGCCTACGATTTCCTACTGCGCTTGCGCACGGATTTGCATTACGCGACCGGGCGCGCCACCGACACACTGCACATCAACCTGCAGGAACAAATCGCAAAAAGACTCAATTACTCTCCTCGAAATGGACAGCTTGGCAGTGAGGCACTCATGCGGGATTACTACAAGCACACGCGAAATATCTTCCGGGTGACGGAACGTATTACAGAACAATTTGTGAGCGGATATGTCACGAGCAAGACGCGCTCTCTTTTTAGTTTTCTCCCGTTAATCAGAGCGCACAAAACTCCCATCGGTGACTCTTTCTTTGTGCGGAACAAACAACTGCATCCAGCGCGACGCGATCTGTTTCGCAAAGACCCTGAGCAGATGATGCGGGCTTTTCAGCTGGCGCAAGAACGCGACTTGGATCTCAGCCCGGAACTGGCGGATTTGCTGAGCAGAAGCCTCCGCCACGTTACGCGCACTTATCAGTATGCGCGTGGGCCGCGCGAGGTTTTCAAATCCATTCTTTCACAAAAAGGCAGAGTGGGGCGCATCCTGCGAATGATGCATCGGGTCGATTTTCTTGGCCGTTACATTCCCGAATTCGGCCAGCTTACGTGTCTAGTGCAGCATGAGTTTCTGCACCGTTACACAGCCGACGAGCATACATTAGTATGTGTCGATAAACTCGACGCACTCGCGCAGACGAACGATCCGAAGTTGATTCCTTATCGAAATAATTTTGAGCAACTCGAAGACCCGCTGATTCTCTATCTCGCGCTTCTTTTGCACGACAGCGGCAAAGCCGTTGGCGCCCGACCGCACTCTGAAGCAAGCGCGCTTTTTGCGCAGCGTGTCGCTGCTCGTTTGCAGTTATCGTCCGAGCAGCGCAAGTCGCTCATCTTGCTGGTTGATCATCATCTCACTCTCTCCAGGACTGCGCAGCAGAGAAACCTGGACGATCCAGCCACAGTGATGGAATTCGGTCACATTGTGAAGCATCAGAGAAATCTGAACGCGCTGATGCTGCTTACTTTGGCTGATGGTCAGGGCACAAGTCCGGAAGCGTGGTCAGATTGGAAAGAATCCCTGGTTTGGGGACTGTTTGACAAGACCTCGCGTTATCTGGCCGATCGGCAATCCTATTACGAACAAACGAGAGTCGAACGTGAAAGCTTGCAGGCTTCGGTCGCTGAGAATCTTTCGCCGGATTACACCGGGGAAATCGAAGCGCACTTTGAGTTCATGCCAGACAATTATTTCCGCGGGAGCGATCTTCCCGAAATTGTCGAGCACCTGAAACTGTTCCGGTGCTTTCTTGAGAACGTTTCCAGTCGGGAAGAGTTTCCGCTGGCTCCAGCAATCAAATGGAACGTCGTGCCAGAGCAGGGACACAGCGTTGTCACTTTC
>CATPBS010000241.1 GCA_955652715.1 uncultured Candidatus Udaeobacter sp. | reverse complement strand
GCTACGGACTGACCACCGCCGCCCAGAGTCATACTGGGAGCACGTACCGGAATGTCAGTGCCAACATCAGCGGCTTAAGTGCGAGCACTACTTATCATTTCCGAATTGTAGCTACGAACACCGCGGGCACCAGTGTCGGCAGCGACAGGACATTTACTACGCTTACCGCAACCGGGCCTCCCGTCGTCACGACCAGCCCGGCGACCAATGTCGCTAATTCTTCAGCCACGCTCAATGGCTCACTCGATCCGCATGGGTTGACCACAAGCGTTAACTTCCAGTATGGCACGACGACCAGTTGAGGGCACACCAGCACTATGCAGAGTCAGACTGGGAACACGTACCGGAACATCGCTGCCAACATCAGCGGCTTAACCACGCACACTACTTATCATTTCCGAATCGTAGGGACCAACAGCGCCGGCACCAGGATGGGCAGCGACAGGACCTTTACCACACCTTAGCGCCTGATGATTGGGAGAGTGCCATTGTGAGGAGGCCGGCAGACCGGTTGTGGATGCCGTCATTAAAACAACGTCATGCGCCATTGCGTCGATGCTGCCTTCCACCTGGTTAAGTGGAAATTCGAGGATTGACTCCGACCCATATCACGCCTCAGAATTCTTTGCGGAGCGTAATATGATTACCGCATGGCATCATCACCTTAAGCTGTTGGGAATTCTTACAGTCTTGCTCGGCTCAGCTCTCGTCGCTGTGAGTGAAGAACAATCGAAAGAAAAGTGGACCGCGCCGGGAGCAGAAGCGCGAAAGAAAAGCCCCGTTGCTGCTAACGAATCTTCACTCGCGGCGGGACAAAGAATCTATGTGAAGCGTTGTGTGGCATGCCACGGAAGGACAGGAAACGGTGACGGACCCGACGCGGCGGACCTTGGCATTCACCCGGCCAAACTTTCCGATCCTGCGGTGCGAGGAGAAACGGATGGCGAGCTCTTCTGGAAGATCCCCGTGGGCAAAAAACCTATGCCGAATTATGGCACGCGACTATCGCCCACCGACCGCTGGAATGTGATCAACTATCTTCGATCGCTCGCGAGGAGGTAGCCCGAAGTGAAGATCCATCGTTGTCTGGTAGCGATTATCCAAATCGCTCTCGTGATGGCGTGGCCAGTCGCTCGCGCCCAAGAACCCACCACAGACGGATATGTCACAAGAAAAGAATACGAAAAGCTTAAAGCCCAGATGCTGGCGATGAAGCAAGAACTGGACGCTCTTAAGCAGGAAAACGCAGCGGTATCAAAGCAAGCGAGCGTCGAAAGCCACGCCGTTGCGGACATACACAAGGAAGTCGCTCCGAAGCAAGAGAACGCCGAAAGCGAAGCCAGCGCAGACATGCACAAAGAAGTCACCGCGACCACCACCCCTTCGGTCGCGGAACTGGAAGCGTCGTTGCTCGGCACGACCAAATTCCTCGTTGCCGGCTGGGCCGAAGGTATGTTCGAGGCGCGTAACGGCAACGTGTCCACGTTTTCGGCTTCCTTCAACCCAATCTTCCTCTGGGAAATGACTCCCAAACTTTTGTTCGACAGCCGGCTGGAAATCGAGCCAAGTGGGGGCGGCACCAATGTGAATCTTGTGAATGCCCAAATCTCGTATCTTCTTAACGATTACATGGTCCTCGGCGTCGGAGAATTTTTCAGTCCCAGTAATGTGTTCGTCGAACGCTTCGAGCCGCAATGGATCAACAAACTGCCTGACCGCCCGCTTGCTGTTTACCATGGCGTCCTGCCAAATATATCAGTCGGCGCCCAGGTACGCGGGGGATTTCCGATCGGTCCAACCCGCGCAAACTACGCCTTCTACGTTGCCAATGGGCCTACACTTAACACCTTTGATGCTCGCACCGCAGGCACCCTGGATTTCAATAGCTACACCGATAACAACGATGACAAGGCGGTTGGAGGCAGAGTTGGTTTTCTCCCTATCCCGGGAGTCGAGGCCGGTTATGGCTTTGAAACATCGAAGCCGGGCTTTCAAGGAACCAAGTTCGCCGACGTCCGTGATCTGGTTCAATCCGTTGATCTCGCGATTACTCGCGATTCGGATTTGCTGAAAGGTCGCATCAATTTGTTCGCGCAGTATGCGTGGAGTAAAATCGATCACGCAGTCTACGATCCTGATGGGTCATTGGGATTTGGCCCTCTTCCATTGACGGCCAAGCGGGATGGCGGTTACGCAGAGCTCGCCTACCGCCCTACCAAACTGGATAACGATTTTTTAAGGAATCTCGAAATGATCTTCCGCTGGGACCATCTCAGTCGCGAGCCGAGTGGACTAGGCGACCCGGAGGAAACCCGATGGACGCTTGGGCTCAATTACTGGCTAAGCCCCAGCACTGTAGTGAAAGCCGCGTATGAGTGGGACAAACCCGCCGGTCAGCGCAATAAAAACGCTCTGTTCTTTCAGACAGCTATGGGTTTCTGACCGAAAGCGCCGTATGATTGCAACACCGAACCGCACTGTCTTAGCGTGTTTGCTTCTACTTTTGGCCAGCACGAGCTGGAACCTCCTAGCCGAACCTAAAGCAAAACAGAAAACGGCTACCCAGTCGAGCAGTGCGGTCTCTAACGATTCCTACATGGGCCTTAGCGGCGAAGAGCTTTGGTCTAACAATTGCATGCGCTGCCACAATATCCGGCCACCGACAATGTATAGTAACGCGCAATGGGACGTGATCGTTCATCACATGCGCATCCGTGCCAACATTACCGGCCAGGAACAACGGGCTATCGTCGAATTCCTGAAGGCTGCGAAGTGAACCCGCGTAATTTACGGCGACGAACATTGCTGTAGGCTGCGCGACGTGATCGCGGCATCGCGCATTCAGCAATGATCAGTCATCTAAGCAAACCTGAATACGTCCATGTCTTGCTAAATCCAATACCGGTTTACGGACTGGCTGTAGGAACGCTGGCTCTGATCATTGCGCTCTTTTCGAGAACGAGGGTCGCTCGCGCAACCGCGCTGGCGCTTGTACTGACGAGCGCTGCCTCAGCGTGGCCGGTTTATTACTAAAGAGAAGCGGGGTACGACCGTGCGAAAACAATAGTTGATGACGCTGGAGATAGATGGCTCGACGAGCACATGCTTTGGCGAGCTGCTGTGAATGAGCACAGCACGTCTTTGAGAATTCCATCTGGTCACATACAATCATCGGATGCGCGCATTCACATCCGCGGTACTTGCATTTGCAGCGTTGGCATCTATCGCGAAGACAGCCCCGCTTTCCGAGGCTGATCTCAAGAGTCTTCTCGCAGGAATTCGCCAGAACCGGAGTACACAAGCCGATTTTCATGAGGAAAGAGTGATTCGGCTAATGAAGAAACCGATCGTAAGCTCGGGGACAGTTTGGTTCCAGCCGCCCAACAAATTCCGGCGCGAAGTAAAAGGCAATTCGCCCAGCGTCACAGTCAGCGACGGCCGGCAGCTGTGGATTTATTATCCTAACTTTAAATCGGCCGAACGTTATCCATTGGGTAAAGGATCGCCGCTCGATTCCACTGTAGCCGCGATCAATTCCGCGCTGAATCTGGAGAACATTGAAAACACGTTCCAAATCAACGCCACAAAGAACGACAAAGGATATGAGCTGGCACTGTTGCCGCGCGCGCCTTCCATGAAGCGGGTATTTCAAAAGCTTGATCTGCGAATCAACGAGAACTTGCGCGTCGAACGCACCGACATGCTGCTGCCGAACGGCGATCGAATCGTGACCACTTATTCCAACCAGACGCGCGCGCCGATTCCTGCGTCCACTTTCGAGTTTAAGCCACCACCAGGCACGGAAGTAACCACGCCGCTAGGAGAGTAGAGGGAAAACAACCACATAAACACAAATGGACACGAATTCTCTCTCTTATTTGTGTGTATTCGTATTCATTCGTGGTTAAAAAGAACCGGCGTTTCAAATTCGATCAAGTGAGGCACAGATTCCGCCTCACCCCTACGGAAAAACGAGTAGTCTTGTTCGTTCTTGCGGCGTTTGTGCTCGGTCTGATCACAAAATGTTACCGCGACGCGCATCCGCGACCGGCGGAGTTGATCGACAAGAATCATGCGTTGCGAACATCGGCGGCCGCTGCGACTTCGCCGACTCCTGCACAAAAACGAACTCGCATCCGGCATCGCGCAACTTCGAAACACGACGCAGCTTCTGACACCGATGAATAGCGAGGTCGCTATTCAGGATTTCGCGTCTCGAGATATTTCTTCGGAATCGGATGTACGGCATTCTCCTGTTGCCAGTAGATCGACAAAATCCACCAGCGCTCGCCGTCGTTGAAAAGCTGAATGCTGTTGATTCCGCGCACGAATGGTTCGGGATCATCCGCGTTACGGCGCGACTCGTATGTGCTCCACACGTGCGCGATTTGACCGAACTGCTCAACACGACGCGCGATTTCCTTTTCGTAGAATCCGCTATTCTCGAAAGCCGCTTCAGCTCGCGCGATGAAGCCTTCGACATCCAGGATCTGCGGCGCAAGATCAACATCAATCTTACCCGCCTCCATCGCTGTCGGGATCAGTCGCGCACCCGAAATGAACAACGAACGCATCCGATCCCAATCGCGCTTCTTTCCGGCCGGACCCGAGATCACGTCGTACGCTGCAGAGATAATTCCGCCGATTGATACGACGTCAGCGGCAGCTGCTGAATTCGACATTGGACGTTCGGTGTTAGGCATTCGGCGTTTTCTTCACGACTTCCAAAACTTTCATCGCAGCGTTGTGCCCGGGAATCCCGCTGACAGCGCCGCCGCGTAACGCGCTCGATCCGCACAAAAACACATTTTCGTATTCAGTCTCTACGCCCCAGGTCCGGGCCTGCTCTTTACGCTCGGCAAAAGGAAACGTCGGCGCGTTCTGAAAGATGTTCCCGTGAAACATTCCCAGCGCATCCTCGATAACGATCGGGCTTTTACTTTCGATGCAGCGACGGCCGTCACGCGCCACGGCGAGACAATCTTCAAT
>CATPBS010000240.1 GCA_955652715.1 uncultured Candidatus Udaeobacter sp. | reverse complement strand
TGACGCGCCGAGTCGCTCCATATGTCCCAACCTGGCTCGGCAAAACGGCGCGCCGAAACAATCCGGCCGTACTCTAGCCTTGGCGATTCCTCGGACAGAACGTGAAACAACGAGAATTGATCGGTGACGTCTTCAATCTGAACGTCGTCGGCGATGACATAGCGCTCCAGTCTTGCACGGAGTGTGTCTCGAAGGCTTGGGTCGGCATCCACCAAAAAGGATTCTTCAAGCGCATAAACAAAAATGTGCGCGTCCATTTTGCCTTTGGCATTCAGCACGCACGCCTCGATCGCGACCGTTTCGCTGGCCTTGCGCAAATCATTTGTGATTTGCCCATTGAGGAATCGAAACCGATCCGTCCCGCTGATACGAAACTTCGCGCGCGAGGCGAGATCGAGGAAAATGGCTTGGCCGCTTTGGAACGGCTGCGTCATCCTCGTCCCGACGACAGCCGGCTCAGGAGCTGCTTGATAACGCCACGGCGCAATCGTGTCGTTGTGCCAGCCGCTGCGCTACCTACCTCGCCGAAAGCGAGTAAAGGCTGCTGCGAACCCGCGACACCCGCGTCTTCCGGCTCGAGCTTTTCCGCGTCGGATTCTGCTGAGGCAATAATCGGTTCAACGGCGCCGGCTTGCTCATCCTGCTCTTGCGTTTGCGGCTCTTCGTAAAGCGCCTGCCCAAGGTCGTGCAAATATTTGCGCGCGACCACCGAGTAATCGGCGTCCCCGTGACCCCACTGCATTTGCTCAAGCAACTGGTCGCGGGCCGCGGCGGTTACGCCCAGATCCAGGTAATGCGACAAAGCAATTTGAACGGCGAGCTGCATGTCTTTCAGCATGTGTTTAACGGAAAAGTGCGGCTCGAAATCCCGGTCGAGCATTTTCGGCAGTTTCAGGGCCAGAGTCGCGGAATTACTGGCGTTGGGGCGCATCGCCTCGATAAATTTTTCCAGCGGCAACCCTACCGCTTGGACCAACGCCAGAGCCTCTGCCGCGGCCTGGACGCTTGCGGCAGTGATCATGTTGGTTGCAATCTTGATGGCGCTCGCCTGGCCGACCGCTCCGATTTCGACAATCTCTTTGCTGCTGGCCTCGAGGACGGGCCGCGCTTCCCGCAACGCTGTGTCGCTTCCGCCGACATAATAAACCAGTTCGCCTTTTTCGGCGGCAAGCTTGCTTCCAGTAAACGACGCCTCGACAAATCGCGACCCCCGCCGTTCGACAATTTCCGCCGCGCCACGCATGGAATCCGGAGCGACCGTTGAATGTGCGAGAACGACATGACGCGGCGCAAGATCTCCGCTTAGCTGCTCGACAGTCTGAAGCAGAGCTTCGTCGTCGGAGACAAAGATCTGGATGTAATTGCAAAGGCCCGCCAGTTCCCCAGGCGAACCGACAAAATTTGGCACGGGCCGCGGCGACCTGTTCCAAACGAAAACCGGAAACCCTTTGCGGCGCAGATGCCCGGCCACTCCGCGACCGATGATCCCAAGGCCGATCACACCAATGTTCTTATCCGTTGAATGGGACATAGATGCGAGACGCTCCATTGAGGCGGCGATTCACGATCAGACTGCCTGGAAAACCGCCTGGAAGCAATGGCGAAATTCAGAGCATGACGAAATACGAACGTCGAATGACGAAGGAATCGATCAGGTGCCACTCGTTCATTTTAGCGCAAATTCAGACAGGTAATACAAGGCGACGGACCCGACGATCTGGAGACTTTGCGCGCTGATCTTGTCGATTGTGTCATCGGCTGTGTGCCACCAGGGATAATCAAAATCAATGATATCGATCGTCGGAACCCCGATCGCGTTCAACGGTACGTGGTCGTCGATCAGGTCCCGGCCCAGGTAGGTAAAGTAGTTTCGCAACTTAAGCGCTTCCGCCGCGGCAAAAATATCTCGCGCCACCTCGGCGGGGGAATCTGCCGGAAGCGTGATGCCGAGCGACCGGTCGCCAACCATGTCGAACAACAGCCCGCCGCGAAATTGTTTCGCGCCCCCGCCTTGCAGTTGCCTGGCAAAATAGCGGCTTCCGTACAAACCATCCGTCTGAGAAAACTGCTCGCAGGCTTCCTCACCATCAAAAAACACCAGTTCAATTTTCCGGGCCAGATTCGGGTGCTGCCCGATGACCCGGGCTAATTCCAGGAGCAAGCCTGTGCTGGAACCGCCGTCGTTGGCTCCGACGAACCGAATGGCGTCAAACGTTTTTGTGTCGTAATGCGAGGACAACAAAAACACTGGGGACGCTGCCTTCCCCTGGCCGGAAAATTGGGCAATCAAATTTATGAACTGGATCTTACCTCGCGGCGTGTCGTCACTGAATGCCTGGCGCGTTACCTGCCAACCAGAGCGACGAAGTTGGTCCTCGATGTAATCTCTGGATTTTTCGATAGCCTTGGATCCAGGCGGGCGCGGCCCGAAATCAACGAGCCGTTGAACATGAGCGAACGCTTTCTCGCCCGAAACTTCTTCCCAAATCTTTCCTCGAGGTGCCTGTGGTGGCTCCGCGCGAAGAACTGAAGCGAGAAAGAGGAAGGTCAAAAAAGCGCCCCGTTGTAGCCGGGATCGGTGATCCCGGCCCTCTGAATGGACATTTCGAAGGCCGGCTTCACCGATGCCGGCTACAATATCAGCGACTCGATTCACTATTTAACGGTTCAACGCCACGAAGCGTAGGGAGTTCAGCTCTCAGCTGGCGGCAGCCCGAGGGCAGTGAGGA
>CATPBS010000239.1 GCA_955652715.1 uncultured Candidatus Udaeobacter sp. | reverse complement strand
TCGATAAACTCCGCATTTCCCTCGAGAGCAATCTCGCGCGCACGGCGGCGATCCATTCTATACGGCGAGATGAATGCGGTTATCACGACCGTGCCGGAGTCTGCCATGAGTTTCGCCACTTCGCTCACCCGGCGAATGTTCTCTACGCGGTCGTCTGGCGAGAACCCAAGATTCGAGTTCAAGCCGTGCCTGATGTTATCGCCGTCGAGCACATACGTATCCATTCCGCGATGGAACAGGTCGCGTTCGAGTGACTGCGCAATGGTCGATTTCCCAGCGCCAGAAAGCCCGGTCAGCCAGACAACCGCTCCCCGATGACCGGTCCGCAGTGCGCGCGCGCGGGCCGTAATTTTTCCCTCGGTCCAGAAAATATTTTGGCTTTTTGTGACGGTTCGGTCTGTATAAATGCCGCCGAAAATCGTGCCGCCACCGCAGATTTGTCCCTCGTCTATGATAACAAACCGGCCCAGATTCGGAATGCGATCGTGGTTGTCGATGACGAGTGGTCCGCGGGTTTGAATTATAAGTCTGCCAACCTCGTTCCGCTCCAATTGTTCGCGTCCGTCGCTCTTTGTCTGTAGCGTGGATGAATCCATCACTTGCTCGAGGGAAACGATTTGACATTTCACCTGCTGTGTCGCCAGACGCAGATCGTAAAAATGTCCCACCCGCAGTGGTTCGCGCACGATCCAGAACAAGTCCGCGTGAAAACGATTTGTCTCGACCGGTGTTTCGTTCTGGTGCGATGCGACATAGCCGCGCTCGACGAAAATCTGTTCGGCCAGGGTGATGCCGATTAAATCTCCAGCCACGGCGGATCCATCTGCCGGCGCGTTCCAACGCTCGATCGTAGCGACCACGGACGACCTGTTTGCTGGCGAAAACACCAACTGATCCCCCACTCTCAGCGTTCCCGTCTCGATCCGGCCTGCGATGATCCGCTGCCTGTCAAAGCGATAAACATCCTGAACACAAAAGCGCAGCGGAAGATCAACGCCACGCTTTGCCGGCTCCAGCAGGTCGAGCACTTCCAGAACGGTCGCGGCGCAGTACCATTTCATTTTCATACTCGCCCGCGCGACGTTCTCACCCTGCGTTGCCGACGCCGGAATGAACGTCCGCGCGTCCAGCCGCAGTTCCTGAAGAAATTTCCGATACTCCTGCTCAACCTCGCGAAATCGTTTCTCGGAATAATCTACCAGGTCCATTTTGTTCACGACCACAATGACCTGCCGGATGCCAAGCATGCTGAGCAGATAAGCGTGGCGGCGGCTCTGTTCGCGCACCCCTTCGTCCGCGCCGATCACGAGGATCGCTGCGTCCGCCCTCGACGCGCCGGTGATCATGTTTTTCAAAAATTCCTTGTGTCCCGGCGCATCGATAATCGCGTAACGGCGGCGCGCTGTTCGAAAAGGAATTTCGGTCGTATCGATGGTGACGTTTTGCTTCTGCTCCTCGAGGAGCGCATCGAGCAGGAATGCGAACTCAAACTCCATCCCTTCGGCCGCGCAGGTCTTTTTTATCTCTTCGATCTTGCCCTCGGGCAGAGAACCAGCGTCATTCAGAATGCGGCCGATTAGCGTGGATTTCCCATGATCCACATGACCCACGAACACAATTTTGAGTGGCTGCTGTTCTCGCATCAGAAATATCTGAGGAATGCAGAAAAGCAGTTCAAGGATGTTCCTGAGTTCCTGCTTTCCTTAGACATCATAGAAATCCTTTGGCGCGAAGTTTCTGCATCGCGTTGCGTTCATAATGGTCCTGCGCGCGCCCGGCGCGCTCGGTCGTTTTTGCCGCTTCGAGTTCGGCAATGATTTCATCGATCGTCGAGGCGGTGCTCTCAATCGGATGCGTGATTGGGCTGCACCCTAGCGAGCGGAAACGCTTCCCATTTCGTGCAAAATACATTTGTGGGATAGGAATGTTTTCCCGCTCGATGTAGCGCCAAATATCAACCTCAGTCCAATCGAGCAACGGCTGCACGCGAACGTGTTCGCCTTTTGCTGCTGTAGTTACGAATTGGCTCCAGAATTCCGGCGGCTGGTCCTTGTAATCCCATTCGAACTGCGCATTGCGCGGTGAAAAGTATCTCTCTTTGGCACGGGTGGGATCTTCGTCACGTCGAATCCCGGTAATCAGTGCGTCCCATTTGTATTCCGCCAGCGCTTGTTGCAGGGCGACCGTCTTGAGCTCGTGCGTCACCGTCACTGGATCGTGCGTTTCGTACCCGATCCCCCGTCCGCGCGCTTCGATGTTGATTTTGATGATCAAATTCAGGTTGTGATATTTCGTCGCCCATTCGCGAAACTCCAGCATCTCTGGAAACTCGTAGGTCGTGTCGATGTGCAAAACGGGGAACGGCACGCGCCCGAAAAAAGCTTTACGGGCCAGCCAGACGAGGACATTTGAATCTTTGCCCATCGACCATGGCATGGCGATGTTTTTGAAGGCGTGATACGCCTCGCGAAAGATAAAAATGCTCTGATTCTCGAGATCGTCGAGATGCGTGCGACTCATCTGGGTCATATTTTAAGGTAGAGGCGGCTCACCTGAACCGCCCGCCTTGCGAGCCATGATCATCAGCGAGAGGGCGATTGAGGTCAATCGCCCTACCTCAAACCTATTTGTCGATCTTGGCCTCGCGATTCGCCTTGCGCGCTCGGAGCCGCATTTTAACGTTTGGTTATGCCGGAAACACACGCCACGGCGTACGATTCGAAAATCGAAGGCAACGTGATTTTTACGCGCTTTGATGCGGCGCTCAATTGGGTGCGAAAGAATTCGCTTTGGCCGATGCCGATGGGACTGGCCTGTTGCGCTATCGAATTGATGGCGACGGCTGCGTCGCGGTTCGATATCGCCCGGTTTGGCGCGGAAGTGATGCGCTTTTCGCCCCGGCAATGCGACGTGATGATCGTGGCCGGCACTGTTACCTACAAAATGG
>CATPBS010000238.1 GCA_955652715.1 uncultured Candidatus Udaeobacter sp. | reverse complement strand
GGCTACACCACCGACGCCGGCATCCACTGGACGTTCCCCGGCGTTCTGCAAAACAATGTCTTCCGCAGCGATCCGGTAACAAACTCCGACGAGACCGGGAACTTTTTCTATCTCAGCTTGTTAGTACAAACATTTTGTGGCGATATTTGGCGCTCCACAAACGGCGGACAATCGTGGACGGAGCGGTCACCCGACGGGGGAGCGCACAGTGGCGACAAGGAATGGTTCACCCTCGATAGGACGCCCGCTAGCATGGGTCACGGCTTCCAATACCAGTTTTGGACTGGCTTCTTCGCTTGCGACTCCGGGGAATTCAGCCGTTCCACCGATGCTGGGGCCACGTGGCAGACTCCGATCAATATTCCCAACGGTCCGGTGTGGGGAACACTCGACGTGGCCTCTAACGGTAACCTCTTCATTGGTGGTGGAGACGAGGGAAGCAGTTTCTGGTGTATTCGCTCGAGCAACGCTCAGAACCCGAATGCCACGCCAACTTTTGACCAGGTTACGACAGTTAACATGGGCGGCAGCGTCGTTTACGGCGGTGCCGTCAATCCAGGCGGACTTGCAGGGCAGATTTTCCTGGCGGTGGACCGCTCAGGCGGCCCCACTAACAACAACATTTACATGGTGGCCAGCGTGCGACCGTTCACCGCCAACAACGGGACCGACGTGATGTTCTCTCGCAGCACCGATGCCGGGCTAACTTTTAGCGCGCCGCACCGGATCAACGACGATCCTATCAACCATAACAAGTGGCACTGGTTCGGCACACTTTCAGTAGCGCCCAACGGACGCATCGATTCCGTGTGGCTCGACACGCGGAACGCTGCGAACAACACCGATTCGCAATTATTCTATTCCTACAGCACCGATGGCGGGGTTACCTGGTCGGCCAATGTGGCGGTGAGCAATTCCTTTAATCCTTTGGAAGGCTGGCCGAGCCAGAATAAGATAGGTGATTACATCACCATCGTTTCCGACAATACGGGGGGCGATGTGGCGTATGCCGCCACTTTCAACTTCAATCCGAGCAGGGGCCAGCACGAGCAAGACGTCTATTACGTCCGTGTATTGCCAACGGGCGTGCCCACACCGACGCCGACGCCCACAGCTAGTCCAACACCAACACCTACGGCTACTGCCACGCCAACAGTGACTCCTACCACCAACAGTTACGCCAACTGGTAGCACTCTACTCCCACGCCAAGGGCTACTCCCATACCGAGGCCTCGCCCAGTCCGCCGCCTCGCCCGGCGTGACAGATTAGTCACGTAAAGTTCCGAAGAGAGCTGTAGTGTCCGCTGTCCTCAGCGGAATCGGATAGCGGCGACATCGCGCTGCGATGTGTCGCCGAAGCGACCACAGAGGGCCCTTCCTACCACTCCGCCCGCTGAGGTGGGGCGGAGATCTGTGGTGGCAGGCGTGTCGCCTGCGAGACCCGAACGTACCTGTAGCGGCAGGCGTGTCGCCTGCGAAGTCAAGATCTTGCAGCCGGTACGGCTGCCTCTACAGACAGGCGCGATTCCTCGCATCGCTTTTCTTTCTTCTCGGGGTTGCCACTACTTTGACTTCCGACCGGTCGCGAAAGAATAAACCGATTTGACGAACCCGGGTCGGGCATTGCTTTCAAACGTACCTGTAGCGGCAGGCGTGTCGCCTGCGAGGCCCAATGGTACCTGTAGCGGCAGGCGTGTCGCCTGCGAGACCCAATGGTTGCAGCCGGCACGGCTGCCTCTACAGTCGGGAGAATGATCAAGAACCGTCCGCATCGACTTGATCTGATTTACTTCAGTCAACCACTCTACTTCGTCAGTTTTGCGACGCCCGACCGCTTCGTTAGGCCAATGTTTCCTTCGGAAATCAGGTCAAGCATCGGCGGACCGAGGCACGTAATCGTGCGCGATGGTTACAACCACCGCGCGCAAGGTGAGCTGTACTCCCTCCTTTGAGATAGAAATACCTCTCGGGGTCGCCCGAGCCCCGCCACTGCGGAGTGTAAAGGAACTTCTCATCGGAAAAAACTTCGGTTAGCGTTTACGTCCAGCGGAAATTGTCATTCGCCCTGTTTTCGTGTAAAAATCGCCAGTGCGCGCTCTTCCGCTGAAGCCGAATCACAAGCGCATCGCAGCTTATCATCAATCGCTCGCCGACTTCGACAAGCTTGGCGTGAAACACGAGAGTGCCGTTCGAGCCGCGTTTCATCGCGGCCACGCAGTTCGGCGGGAAAGCTATTCGGGAGCAGAATCTTTCCGAATGGAAGCAGGGAGGCTATCGCGATTGGCTGGCAAAGCAGGAGGCGCTCGAAATTGCCGAGCGGCTTCGCGAGGATGCAACGGAATGGAACGCGGAAGGTCGCGGGGCGCTCACCGATACCGTGGCCCACTGGCTGGCCGCGCGTTATGCCGTGGCGACGCGGCGCGTGGCGGAAACCGGTGGGCGGGAAGGATGGCGTCTGCTGCGCGAAATGTGCGCCGACATCGTCGCGCTTCGGAAAGGCGATCACACCGCGGAGCGATTGCAAATCGAGCGCGAACGATTGGAACTGGAAAAGGAGAAGCCTGAAAAGCTGACGGTCGAGAAGCTTGAAGAGTTACTGAAACAACCGCAGACGAAGCAGCGTCTCTGTGGCGAAGGTCTCAGCGCGGAAGAGTGCGCGCGGCGAATGCGCGAGATCTTCGGGCTGCCGCCAGAGCGAAAAAACGGACTCCCTCCTGAGACGCTCGCGGAAATTGAAAGGGCCGCGAAACTGCTTTGAACTCAAGGTCAGACGGAAGGCGCCGCGAGCTGGTGACCTGCCAGAAAACCGTCCACAGATTACGCAGATTACACAGATTTTTAGAGATTTAATCTGGAAGCCATGAAACCAGGAGTTGTTTTGATTCTGAATCGAGCGAACTGGGACGAGCGAGATGCACGGCAAAGCCGCGAGGGTAGCGGTAAAATTTTGGGAGAAATTTCCATGAATTTTTCGTGGCTTCCTGGTCTCCAGATAAAAATAGTCTGTTTCCCATCTGCGTAAATCGGGGCCGAGGGAATCTGCG
>CATPBS010000237.1 GCA_955652715.1 uncultured Candidatus Udaeobacter sp. | reverse complement strand
GCTTGTCGCCGCGACCAATGCCGATTTAAAACAGCTGATCGACAGCGGAAAATTTCGCGAGGATTTATATTTTCGTCTTGCCGTTGTCACCATCCGCCTGCTGCCGCTTCGTGAGCGAGGCGAAGACATCGTGTTCCTGGCCCGCGAATTTCTGCAAAAGTATGCCGCTCAAAATGGTCGGACAAAGCTGGTTTTCGCGCCCGACGCGCTGCGTGCAATGCTCCGTTATTCATGGCCTGGGAATGTGCGCGAACTCCAAAACCGCGTGAAACGGGCCGTCATTATGGCCAGCGGATCGCGATTGAGCGGAAGAGATCTCGAGTTGGATCAGGACCAGGACGTGGCAGCTTCATCTGCAACGACTCTCAAACTCGCGCGCGAGCGCGTCGAACGCGAAATGATTGAGGAAGCGCTCAAGAGAAACTCCGGTAAAATCACTTCCGCAGCTGCCGAGCTCGGGATCAGCCGGCCGACTCTTTACGAACTAATGGAGAAACTTGGCATTGCCAAAGAGCGCGCAAATACAAGCATCAACTAAGATCGAAATCATCGAGCAAATGCAAACATCGAAAATCTTATTCAGAATCGTGACGCTTATTTTGGCAGCCACGCTCATCACCGGCTGCTCCAAGGAAACCAGGAAAGCGCGCGCTCTTGCCGAGGCCGACAATTATTTTAAAGCGGGTAACTATGACAAAGCCAAGCTGAGCTACCTCAACGCGCTGCGGCTGGATCCCCAAAACGCGCTCGCATTCGAAAGAATCGGAGCGATGTGGCTGGAGGAAGGAGCCCCCCTGCGCGCCGGTGCATTTCTGGCAAAGGCGAGCGTGCTCGATCCGAGCAACGCTCAAAATCGGATACGGCTTGCCCGTTCTTATTTGGCCGTGGGGCGGTTCGCCGACGCGAAAAAAGAAGCGCTCAAAGTCCTCGAGCAACTCCCGGACAATGGCGATGCCATTATCGCTTTGACTGAAGCGGCGCGAAGCAATGAAGACATTGGGGCTGCCGGGGAACAGCTTCAGAAATTCCCCAAGAAGAGCGACATTTCTTTCCACCTCGCTGCGGCGAATCTGTTTCTTCACAAGGGCGACCTGGCGGCGGCGGGCGACGCACTCCGGCAAGCGCTCATTGTCGATCCTAAATCGTCCGCCGCGCACATGGCGATGGGAGATTTGCATCTGCTCCAGAAAGATCTGAAACAAGCGCGCGAAGAATTCAAGAAAGCGGCAGACCTTGCGCCTGTTCGATCAATCGAACGCTTGAAATACGCCGCGTTCAAATCGGGCACCGGTGATGCCGAGGAAGTAAGAAGGATTTCCACCGAGATGACCAGGAAGGCGCCGGATTATCTACCGGGCTGGACCTTGCTGGCCGAGCTTGCCTTCAAGGACAAGAAATACGACGAGGCCCTCTCGCTTCTTGAAAATGTTTTTAGCCGCGACGCGGAATACATCGATGGCCGCAGACTGGAAAGCGAGGTGCTGCTCGCAAAGGGCGACAGGAAAAAAGCGGTCGAAGTTTTGGAGCGGCTCGACCAGACCTATCCGGACGCCCCCCTCATCAAATACCAATTGGCACGCGCATATCTCAAAAATAATAACACGAATCAGGCAAAGGTGGCGCTGGATCAAGCCATCTCAATCAATCCGAATTATGCCGATGCCATCCTGCTGCTCGCCGAGATCAATCTTCGCTCCGGTCATGGTGAAATGGTGATCGAACCGATGATCGGTTTGCTGAAAAAAAGCCCCGATCTAATGCGCGCCGCATTGCTCCTGGCCGCGGCTTATGGCTCGCTTGATCGGTTCGACGATGCCGCCGTAGTCCTTCACGAGCAAGCCAGGCTTGCGCCGCAGGATCCACAACCCGAGATGGCGCTCGGCCTGACCTTCCGCCAGGCGAAAAGAAATGACGAAGCGCGCCAGGCATTTGAAAAAGTCGCCGAGCTCGCGCCGGATAACTTGTGGCCGGTCGATCAACTCGTTGAGCTGGACTTGCTGGACAAGCATTTCGACGCTGCCCGGCAGAGGATATGGCGTCACTTCCAAAAAACGCCCGATTCGCCGGCCGCCCATTTTTTTGAAGGCAAAATCCTGACCGCGGAAGGAAAATGGGATGCAGCCGAGGCAGAGCTTCAAAAGACGCTCCAGCTCGATCCTAATTTTTCCAGCGCCTACGATTTGCTGGTCCAGACTTATCTTGCGACTAACAAACTTCCGCAGGCGGTCAGCCAATTGCAAGCTGAGCTCTCGCAGAACCCCAACAATGCGCCGGCGCTCATGACGCTGGCGCTCGTATACGAGCGGACGAAGGATTTCCCAAAGGCGCGTGATGCTTATGAGAAGCTTCTCTCGATCAACCCCAACTTCGTTCCCGCGTTAAATAACCTCGCTTATCTCTACACCGAGCGGCTGACCGATCTCGACAAGGCTTACAACCTGGCGCGCAAGGCCCGCGATCTGAAAGCGCATGAGCCTTCGGTCGGCGACACCTTTGGCTGGGTTCTTTACAAACGCGGCGACTATCAGCAAGCCCTGACGGTTCTGCAGGAAAGCGCTGAAAAGGTTCCCGACAGTCCGGAGATTCAATTTCACCTGGGTATGGCCGCCTACATGATGGGCCAGACAGATATGGCCAGGATCGCCTTCCAAAAAGCTGCAAGCGCAGCCAAAGATTTCCCGGGCAAGGACGAGAGCAAACGTCGTCTCGCTTTGCTCGAGAGCGGCATGGGTGCCTCACCGGAATTGTCGATCTTACAACTCGAAGCGATGACGAAAGAGCAGCCCAACGATGTCCTCTCCCAGATGCGTTTGGGGGAAGCTTACGAAAAACAAGGCGCATCGGACAAGGCGGCCGCGGCGCTTGAGCAAGCGCTGAAACTGAATCCCAAGCTGGCCGCGGCCATAACCAAACTCGCGCAGCTCAATGCTGGACCGCTCCAGAACAAGGAGAAAGCTCTCGCTTACGCAAAGAAAGCGCGCGAGCTCGCGCCAGCCGATCCTCAGGTCGCCGGCATTCTCGGAAAGGTTGCCTACCAAAGTGGCAATTTCGCCTGGTCCTACAGCCTTCTGCAGGAAGCCGTCCGCCGGCGCGAAAACGATGCCTCGATCCTGCACGATCTGGCGTGGGCTGCTTATAGCTTGGGAAAAGTGAATGATGCTCGGGACGTGATGCAAAAAGCCCTGACGACCAATCCCGACTCCCCCCAGGCTGCCGACGCCAGGAAATTTCTGGCGTTGACCGCCCTGGATGAAAATCCGAAGGAACTCATGGCTGCCGAGATCGAGGTGCAAAAGGAATTAAAAGCGAACCCCGACTATGTGCCGGCGCTCATGGCCCAGGCCGCGCTTGATGCGCAGCGCGGTCAAATAAAACCGGCAACCGAAATGTACAGCGATATTTTGCGCCGATTCCCCGATTTTGCGCCCGCGCAGAAACGCCTCGCTACGTTGTATGCACAAGACTCATCCACAGTCCCTGCCGCTTACGACCTCGCCACAAAAGCGCGCAAAACATTACCGGATGACCCCGAACTGGCCGAGCTTCTCGGCCGGTTGAGTTACGAGAAAAAGGAATACCCGCGCGCAATTCAGTTATTACAGGAAACTGCCCGTAAACGGCCGCTCGATGCCGATTCTCTGTTTTATCTGGGAATGTCGCAGCTCCAAGCCAAGCAAAAAGCGGAAGCACAGGGAGTATTGAATCAGGCTTTAGTAGCAGGCCTTCACGAACCTCTCGCGACTGAAGCAAAACGCGCTCTCGCAGATCTACAGCGGGAGTGAACCACATCTTGGGCACGCTCCTTCGCCTAAAGCCGATCCACGCCCCTTCCAAATGCGGTGTGGGCTTAGCCCGGATATTTTCATATCCGCTCGGGCCGGAAGCCGAGCAGCTTTAACAAGCTCCAAGGGGCGGACGTAAAATGCGATTTCCGTGAGCCGAACGTGATCCGCGTGCCCCCACGCCGCTCCACAACACTTTCCAGGAAGTTTGGCGCTTCGCAAAAATTCTGGCCGAGCATCGATGATGGTGTCATCAGTAAGGGACGAGGTTCATCGACTCAGCCGGTTTGAAAAGCCAGAAGGATCGCCCCGCATAGTAATGGCGGAGCCGTTCGTTCTCGATATGGCCCAGATCCTGCGCCCAGATGACCAGCGCGGCGTCGATGTCGGCCGGGTTGTAAACCCATTCTTCGTGTGGACTGGGCAGACGACCGGGATAGCGAACAAAGATTACATGCTGTCCAGATCGCTTCTTCAGCAACTGCTTCTCGATGCGCTCCTTTTGCGCGACCTGCGCGTTCTTGGCCTGCTCCTGATCTGCTGTCCGATGCGTCGCAATCGCCTGTGCCTCGGATGCGACCATCACCAACAGGACCGCAACCGGCATTGCATTCACCAGAAAACGGCCGGGCTCCCGCCCGCCGTAATTCCATTGCCGCAGGTACCGCATCGACTGCGCTACAAGTATCAACAGCGCCGCCGTAAACGGCGCTGCATAGTGAGGATACCACCACACCTCAATCAGCGAGGCTGCCCCGATCGCCGTCACGAGAATCGTCGCAAATCGCGTCCTCCTGGAGCGCCACAGAAAGGGCATGAACACCACCAGCGGCAACAGCCAGATGAGGTTGCCATAGTAG
>CATPBS010000236.1 GCA_955652715.1 uncultured Candidatus Udaeobacter sp. | reverse complement strand
TGATAGGCGCGCAGGGAGAATTCCATTGCCGGCCCATAAATTCCGTTAATCTCCTCGTGATAAAGGCCGCGGCGGGCCAGGGCTATTTGGGCCGAGAGCACCACATTGCGTTGCACCGCGGAAGGAGCGGCCTCAAATGGAGTGCCGGCAAGCACTCCTCCTGGCGAAGCGCCCGGGCTCACGGGATTGGACGGGTAGATTTGTTGGTCTTGCGGCGGATTGCCGAACGGTTGAACCGGTGGCGCAGGAGTGACGTTTGTAGTCTCGGCCGGTGATTGTTCGCCGGGGGCAGCAGGGCCGGGCGATGCAGGCTTCGTTGCCGGTCGCGCTGAGGCGGAAGAGTCAATTCCGAGCGACTGAAGCGTCTCCGTGTTGAGCTGGCCGCTAACCTGCAGTCCGTTGCGAATTTGGTAGCGGCGAATCGCCGCGGTCAGATTCGCATTCATCTCACCGGTGACTTCGCCGTAGTAGAAACCCTGGTCCTTCAACGCCTGCTGCACAGTTTCAACCAACTGATCGGCGCGCATCAGCATCATCGATCCAATGAAGATCAATGCAGTGATCTTGGTTTTCATCCCGATGCTATTTTGACGCCCCGCCTTTTCGCGTATTCAGCGCTATTTTCGATCCGTCACCGCCAAGGCCGACTTCCGCTGGCTGGCCGCGTCACGATAACGCAAAATGCCATCGGCGACGGCCGCGGCAATCTGGGCGCGATAATCCTCGCTCGCGAGTTTGGAAATGTCCTCCTTGTTGGTGAGAAATCCTCCTTCGATCAAAACCGCAGGAGAAGTTACGTTTGCAATCACGAAAAATTGTCTGGCTTGTGTGCCGCGATCAACGGACCGGGTGCGTGCAACCAAGGCTTCCTGGATGAACCCAGCGAGATTTTGGCTTTCGGGATTCGGCGAATCCGAAAGTGGTCGCCATAGAAAAGGGAGCCATGAGGCCAGAAATGAACCCGCAGTGATTTGACGTCCGGCGTAGTACGTCTCGACGCCAGTCGCTACCGGCTTGTTATCTTCGTTGAAGTGAATACTGACAAAAATGCATTTTCTAACTCGATTAGCGAATGCTGCGCGATCCGCCAGCGAAACATAGGTGTCTCCCACGCGGGTCATCAAGGTCGCGATCCCTTCGGAGTTCAGGAGCCGGTCGATTCGTCGCGCCACGTCCAAAGTCAGATCCTTTTCCAACACTCCGCCGCATATTGCGCCGGAGTCTTGACCGCCGTGGCCGGGATCAAGAACAACGACTGCAAAAGGCTTGGACGCAGCTGAGGTCTGCGCCTTTCTCGCTTCGCTTCTCGCCACGCGTCGCTCCGCGTGATGGAGCTGCATCCAAGCAAAGGATGCGACCATCAACAGCAACCCTGACAAGGCCAGCAAATTCCGAAATGCTCGTTTCATTAGCGACGTCTGGAAGAAAATCTCTTTCCATAACTTAATCGTTAATCAGAGGACGCAATTCCGTATCTGATAGAGACCGGTAACGAATTGCTCTCTTCGCATCGCGCTCAAGCAGTGCCGCTTCGATTCCGCTATCGGCGAGTTGATCCTGCCGATATTTCAAAACATCGTCGCGCTCCGGCAGCTGGTTTGCATCGCTGGCCTGCAAAGACATGTGCCCGATACTCCATGCGTCGAGAGCAGAGTTGAGCGTCGCTTCAAAGCTCGCATCCGGCACATGTTGGGTTTTTAGGAATGCTTCCATCAGTTCTCCCGATTGTCGTGTGCCGCTGAGCACTGCGAAGTCACGTCGCGCTTGCGCGTAGGTCGCGCCATTGGTTGCAATCTCGCCATCGTACTCCACCCGCAAAAACAAATCCTTCTCGGCTCGTTCTCCCACCTCGGCAAAGAGCATCCGCGCCAGAAAAGGCGGGCCATAAACCTGTTCAAATGCGCTTTTCATTACAGGACTAAGCGAATAATGCACCAGGCGCCGCAGTGAGACGTCTGCAGCCGAGCGGGTGAACCCCTCCGTGCTGGCCAGTTCAATCGCCGCCATTCGCAACCGCTCGATGTCCCCGGGATGACCAATCGCCCCCATCGCAATCCGATCGTAGATCTCGAAAAGCTTCTGCCGCGTTCGACCAACGGTGAGGAACAGAATGCCATCGTGATAACCGAGCGCCGCGATCGGACTGCCCGGAGCGAGCTGCGCTTCGATGTACTCGCGACGATTCGCGATCGCTTCGACCCAACGATACGGTTCTTCGATCATGCAACCGTTTCCTTGAATACGGCAGCGATTTTGCTCTCCTGCAAAGTAGTGATGCCTTCGCGCGATACAATCTTCATGAGCGGATAAATCTTCCCGCCGCGGTCAACGCCGCCCGTCGATGTATCGGATTCCGCTGCGGTATCAAGTGCTCGCAATGCGATCGATACCGCTTCGTCTTCACTCATTTTGTGCAGCGGCTTCGCGCCCCAATTGTTTTCGTAATAAAGAATGCCGCGCACCGCTGGCGATCCCGATCCGGTTGCGGCGTAATCAGTCGCTTCAAATTGCGCGCCCATCGCATCGTAAAAGTAAAGACGCGCCTCAGGTTTCGGATGAGAATCGTAGGTCGCGAAAATCGGGACGACTACTCCCACGCCTTGCATGACGAAGCCGAAATTATCGCGCAACAGTTTGGATAGAGCCCGCACTTTCCCATCAACGCTCATTTCCTGAAGTTGAGTTCGCCGAAAATATTGGAACGAGTGTTCCAGGACGCGCGCCATCTCCCAAGCCGTCGCAGGCACGCCTGCGATAGCCATGATCGAGTGTCGATCGATTTCCAGAACTTTGTCGGCGCGATCATAGACGACGGTGTTGCCAGCCGTCGCGCGGCGGTCGCCCGCCACGAGTACGCCGCCTGAAAATTTGAAAGCCAGAATTGTGGTTGCCTCGGTCGGTTGCCACACTTTTTGTGGCGTTCCGGCCTGTGCCATCGGACTGACGATCGCCGGGACCAGCAGACCTTTGCCGCGCAGCAGCGCGGCAAAAACGCCGGCTGCGCCAGAAAAATTCTGGTCGAGCCCCACCGGTGAGCGTTCCATTATTGACCCGTGCGCTGACGATAGCGCTTGGATTGGTTGGGGTCGACCTTGCGCATTTTTTTCAGGAGGTCCTTCGTGTCCGGCCGCGAAATATCCGGTGAACGTGGACCTCCGCCATCGCCTTGCTTTGGTC
>CATPBS010000235.1 GCA_955652715.1 uncultured Candidatus Udaeobacter sp. | reverse complement strand
GTGTAAAAGATCGACACTGAGAGCAACGCCAGCCCAACCACCAGCAGACCGGTCACCGATCCGCCGTTGAATGCTATTCGCAGTGCATTGAGCTGCGCGACGCCCGCGGCTTGCGCGGTACGGACGTTTGCCAGCACGGCCACGCGCATACCAATGAAACCCGCCACCAGAGAACAGAAGGCGCCGATTACAAATCCAATCGCTGTGGAGTGATCTTTGAAGATCCACAACAAGATAAAAATCACTATCGCGATCACGCTGATCGTCTTGACTTGCCGATTCAAATACGCCTTTGCGCCTTCCTGTACGGCGGCCGAGATTTCTCGCATCCGCTCATTTCCTGATGGCGCCCGAGTTACTGCCGCAATCAAAAAGAAGGCGAACGCAAGACCAATCGCGGCGCACACCATCGACAGGTGCACGCCTGAATTGAGAATACTTAAGGCCAGGAAATTCATGGTTGCGTCGCGATGAAGCGCACGACTCTATGAAGAATTGCTGCGCTGGCAAAGGCTATTTGCCGTCTTTGCGCGGGACAGTCCGTGCGTTCCGTCGCGGGGAGGGATTCACCCGCTTGGCGAACTGTTGACGGAATGCATCACTTCATTTTTTCTCGCCCATAGCGGCTTCGTGAGATCGAGTAGCAGGCCGATTGGAACGATAACTGTCGGATCAATTTCCCTGTGCGTCATGTAGTGATGGCGTTTGATGTATCGAAGTTAATAAGGAGGATCGAGAATTATGGCCGACAAGCAGATCGCCACACCGAGCAAAGCGCACCTGCGCGGCTCAAGGTTTGTTTACATCGCAGCGTTATTTGCCTCTTTGGGCGGCCTTCTGTTCGGCTACGATACGGGCGTCATCTCCGGCGCGCTCATTTTTATCAAACGCGAATTTGGCCTGACGACGACGGCGGAAGAGATTGTTGTTAGTGGCGTTCTGTTGGGCGCGACCATGGGGGCGATCGTCGGTGGAAAAGCCGCTGATCTTTTCGGCAGGCGAAGAGTGTTGCTTGTGACGGCGGCAATCTTCGGCATTGGCGCGCTCGCCAGCGCGGCGGCGCCGTCACCTCCCATGCTGATTGTCAGCCGCGTCTTTCTCGGGTTGGCGATCGGTCTCGCCTCAACAAATGTTCCGGTCTATCTCTCCGAAGTTGCGCCTCCGCACGCGCGCGGCTGGATAGTATCGCTATTTCAACTCGCGGTTACCGTCGGCATTGTCGTTGCGTATCTGACCGATTACGCTTTCGCTGGCGTTGAAGGCTGGAGATGGATGCTCGGCCTCGCAGTCGCTCCAGCGATAGTCTTTGGCACTGGCATGTTTTTTCTTCCCGAAACTCCGCGCTGGCTCATTCGTGGAGGTCAACATGAAGTCGCGCACGGCGTGCTTGTGCGCATTCGCCAGTTGACCGATGTCAATGTCGAGATCGAAGAGATCAAGGCGAGTTTGGCGCAGCAACCTGAAAGTGGGCGCTGGACCGATTTGCTACATCGGCAAGTCCGCCCCGCTCTTGTTGTTGGGATAGGCCTCGCCATTTTCCAACAAATTACCGGCATCAACACGGTGATTTATTACGCCCCAAAAATTCTTCAGGCGGCCGGCTTCAATTCCGCTTCCGGCGCGATTCTGGCGACCGCTGGCGTCGGCATCGTAAATGTCGGCATGACTATCATCGCGATGTTTTTGGTTGACCGCGCCGGGCGCCGACCGCTGTTGCTCGCCGGCATCACCGGAATGATCGTCACGCTTGGCGTGCTCGGCTTGAGTTTCCGCATCTCAAATCCATCGGAACAGCTCGCCTGGATCGCTGTGATTTGCCTGATGGGTTACGTCGCCTCATTTGCAATCAGCCTCGGGCCGATCTTCTGGCTCTTGATCGCGGAGATTTATCCCTTAAGAATTCGCGGTCTCGCCGAAGGCACAGCGGCCACGTTCAACTGGGGTTCGAACCTAATCGTCTCGCTTACCTTTCTGACATTGGTCGAGAAACTCGGCGCGAGCTCAACGTTTCTGCTCTACGCATCCTTCTCAGTGACGTCATGGCTCTTCGCCTATTATCTCGTTCCGGAAACTAAAGGGCGCACTCTGGAAGAGATCGAAGCATCCTGGAGAGCAAGGCATCGTGTTCGTCAAACGGCTAGTCCAATTTCCTAGCTCAATCGGTCGCGATTGTGCGGTTTCGTCAAATCAAACGCGGGCCCGATTGGAACGATGCGGGTAGGATTAATTTGCGTGTGTGTCTTGTAGTAATGGCGTTTGATGTGATCGAAGCTGACGGTGTCGGCGATGCTTGGCTGCTGATATAAATCCATCAAATATCCCTGCAGATTCGGATAATCGATGATGCGGCGCAGATTGCACTTGAAATGGCCGTGATAGACGACGTCGAAGCGAATGAGCGTGCAGAAAAATTGCCAATCCGCCTCGACAATGCGGTCCTGAAACAGGTATCGAGTTTTCGACAGACGCTCTTCGAGTTGGTCGAGCGCTTCAAAAAGTTTGCGGCAGGCAACCTCGTATGGTCGCTGGCGCGTGGCGAAACCGGCTCTGTAGACGCCATTGTTAATATTGTCGTACAGAAAAGAAGAGAGCTGCGCGTGCTCGGCTTCGATGCCTTTGGGAAAAAAATCGAGATCTTTATTCGTAGCAAAATCGTTGAACGTATTGTTGAACATGCGGCAGATGTCGTCCTCACAATTGTTCACGATCTTTTTTGTTTCCTTGTCCCAGAGCACAGGCACGGTGACGCGCTCATCGAAATCGGGATCGGTTCCTTTGTAAGCTTCACTTAAGAATTGAAAGCCGTTGATAGGATCGGTTGATTCAAATGGCGCGCCCGGCGGAATTTTTCCGGAGGCATCGCGAAACGCCCAGCCTTGCTCGTCACGAATCGGATCGACAACTGTCATGCCGATTACCTCTTCGAGTTCTTTTAGTTTGCGAAAAATGATTGTGCGACTAGCCCACGGGCACGCCAGCGAAACATAAAGATGATACCGACCTGCCGCAGGGGGATAAGGTGTCGATCCATCACGCGAGATCCATTCGCGGAACCGATCTTCCTGTCGTTGAAACTCGCCCGACTCGGTCTGCTCGGTTGGGAATTGCGCTTTCACTAACCACGAATGGACACGAATGAACAGATGGACAAGTCGATTTCACGGCGTTGCTTGAACGCCGTCACCAGAAATCCCGGTCCGTTGACAATGAAAAACGCGAGTGGTACCGTCGCGCAAATTTACGCGGAAGTCCGCAAAACGCGGGCGATTACGCAGCTCATTATAGAGATTTGCATACATCGTTAAACAGTCAGGTTCTGGTGCTCAACCGCCTCTGGCAGGCAGTGAACATCTGCACGGCCCGCCGCGCGTTTGCGCTGGTGTATGCGGGTCATGCCCAGATTGTCTCGTCCGACGACGCGAACAACTTTCTGACGCACGATTTCGAGAGCTGGCGCGATTTATCGGCGAACGCGCCCGACCACGAGGTGGTTACGACTATTTCGTTTAAGATTCGTATCCCGCGCGTGATTGTGCTGCTGGTCTTCGATCGGCTTCCAAAGAAGGAGGTAAAATTTACCCGTCACAACGTTTTCGAGCGCGACAAGAACACCTGTCAGTACTGCGGCCAGCTATTTGATCGCAGCGAACTCAATCTGGATCATGTTGTGCCGCGCGATCGGGGAGGGACCACGACGTGGGAAAACGTTGTGTGCTCGTGCATCGCCTGCAATACGCGCAAGGGCAATCGGCTTCCGCGCGAAGCGCACATGAGTTTGATCCGCAAGCCTAAGCGGCCGAAATGGCGGCCGTTTGTCCAGATTACGTTTTCCGCGCCCCAGCACGACCTCTGGAAACACTTTGTCGATCTCGCGTATTGGAACGTCGAATTGAGCGATTAGCGTCGCTCAATTCGACAGCGTCGATTCGTCGAAGCGTTGAATCGTCAAGCTGAGCCGCTGCCTCATTGCTTTAACTCTTTAACGTTTCAACGCGTCCAAAATCGGCTGCGGATAGATGCCGAGCCAAATCGTGGAGATAATCAGTGCGCTAATTGCGAAACGCGACAACCCGTTGACCGGAATTTTGTCCGATTTCTCTGCTGACTGCCAGTACATCGCGCGAACCACTTTAAGATAGTAGTAGAAACCGCAGCCAACGGTGATCACACCAACAACGACCAGCATGATCTGGCGCTGCAGCACTGCTGCGTAAAAGATATAAAACTTCCCCAAAAATCCCGCAGTGAACGGGACACCGGCGAGCGAGACCATCCCGATCAGCATCGCGAATGCGAGAAAGGGCGAACGCCTGGCGAGACCATCAAAATCTGAAATTTCTTCGCCGGCTTGCTGGGCAACAATTATCAAGACTGCGAAACTGAGGAGCGTCATCAACAAGTAAGCCACAAGATAAAAAGTAACCGCGCGAACATCGAAACAGACAACGCCGATAAGCAGATAGCCCGCATGCGCGATGCTGGAATAAGCGAGCAGCCGTTTCAGGTTTGCCTGCGGAAGCGCCGCGAGATTTCCGTAAATCAATGTGAGCAACGCGATCAATATAATCAGCCTCTTCGTTTCCGGCAGCAATAGGAACGGCTGTAACACCCGCAGCAGCACCACAAAGCCCGCCGCCTTCGAACCGACGGAGAGATACGCAGTTACCGGCGTTGGCGCACCTTGATAAACATCGGGCACCCAGATTTGGAATGGGACGGCTGCGATTTTGAAGCCCAGCGCCACTAGAACGAGGACCATGCCCAACAACGCTGCGCTGTGGTTCATAGCTGGATTCGCCAGCGCCTGAGTGAGCCGGTGCAGGTTTGTCTGGCCGGTCGCGCCGAAGATCCAAGCGATTCCATACACGAGGAAAGCCGTAGAAAGCGCGCTGAGCACCAGATACTTGATTCCCGCTTCCAGAGTGATCGGATTGCGCCGGGTAAAACTGACCAGCACGTAAAACGATATGGTCACGAGCTCTAGCGAAACAAAGATGAAGACGAAATCGATTGCCGAGACCAGGTACATTAGCCCGACACACGTGAAAATAGGGAGTGCAAAAAATTCTCCGAGCCCAGCCTGCGGCGTTGCCCCAGGAAAAGAACTGCGAACAACAGGCGCATAATCAGTCATCATGATCAGCACGACGATTGTGGTCAGTAGCGCGAATTGCTTAAAGAAGATCGAGAAGCGGTCTGCCGTATAAAAATTCCAGAAACCGGTCGCTTGAGCCGGCGAAGGAGATGGAGCAACGAAGAAGCTCGCGACGAGAACCACCGCGAGACCTGCAATTGCAGCGAAGGCCAGAATTCGTTTATCGATTTTCGTGGCAAACGCTTCGACCATCAGGATCACCATCCCGAGCACCAGCACCGCAATCTCAAGTTCTGGCGCTGTGATCATGATCATCTGCAAGCTATCTCGCAAGTCTTGTAGCCACGCCCTGTGGGGCGTTTCCTTCATCTGGACCAAAGGCTCGCGGACGGCGCACAGCGCCGTGGCTACAGCTCTGCATATTTATGAGGTCGGTTCTATTCGCGGACAGATAGGCGTGAAACGCAGGCGCTACCATTCGCACAAAGGGTTGCGGAAAAAATCCGTAGCAAAGGAGCGCGCCTACTAGCAACGTCACCGGCACACGCAACCCGGGGCGAAGATCGACAAGTAGCCTCCACTGCTCGCTTGTCGTGCCCATGAACGCCTTGCGATAGGCTCGCAGCATGTAAACCGTCGAGATCACCACTCCCCAAAGCGCGAGCACTGTCGCGATTTGAAAAAGATGAAAGCCATCCATCGCCCAGCCGTTCTTGAACGCGCCAAAAAAGATCATGATCTCACCGGCAAAGTTCGCGAGGCCCGGGAGACCAATCGCAGCGAATACGCCGAATCCAAAGGCGAGCCCGGCGAAGGGCATCACTCTGGCAAGACCGCCAAGGTCATCGAAAACCAATGTCCCCGTTCGCTTGCGGAGTTCTCCAGCGATGGCAAACAACAATGCGATCGAAAGGCCGTGGGCAAATATCAAGACGACAGCTCCGGTCATGGCGAGAATAGTGGCGCTGGCAATCCCGAGAAAGATGTAGCCCATGTGCATCACGCTCGAGTAACCGAGCATCCAATCGAGCCGCTTCTGGGCAATTGTGACAAGCCCGACGTAGATGATGTTCCCGAGCAGCAAGACCACGAGCAGAGTCGTCCAGTGTCGCGCGCCTTCGGGCAGCAGCGGAATTGCCAGACGCAAAAGCCCGTACAGTCCAAATTTTTTTAGCACTCCAGCATGCAACATTGCCACCGGCGCCGGAGCCGACGCGTAAGCTTCCGGCGCCCATGTGTGAAACGGAAAAAGCGAAACGAGGATTCCAAAGCCGATAAGCAACAGCAGATAGATGTGACGTTGTGCGTCCGCTGAGATTTGACCCAGCCCGGCGGCAGCCTGCAACGCGCGAATGTCAAAACTGCGCGAACCGAGCGGAACGCTTTGATAAAGCAGGATCAGACCAAGCAGTAAAATGAAACTGCCAATTGCCAGGTAGATCGTGATTTTCCACGCTGCTGCGACACGATTTCCATTCCCCCAGATTCCAATCAACAGGAATGTGGGGATCAGCGCGAGCTCATGAAATGCGTAAAAGAAAAATAAATCGATCGACGCAAATGCGCCGATTGCGCCGCCGGAAATGAACAGAAGGCAGGCATAGAATGCATTTTCATATTTGTCGATAGCGCCGGCGAACCAGACCGCAGCCAGCGTAACGATGGTGGCAAGCAGCACCATTATCAGACTCAAGCCGTCGATGCCCGTCGTGAAGCTCAGTCGCCACTCGGGAGATATGGCAAATGAGGTGACGTGTTGAAAATCGCCCCGGCCATATCCAAATGAGGCAAAGAGAAACAGCGCCGCTGAAAACGTCAAAACCGACGCGGCTAACGCCGTCTTGCGCGCAGGCGCGCCGACCATGATCAAAATGGCCGCGACAATTGGGCAAAAAATCGTAAAAAGAACCATTAGTGGAAAACGGCGAAGTAGATGATAGCGATGACACCCAGGCCAAACAGGAACGTGTAAGCTTGCAGATTTCCTACTTGAACCAGCCGCAACAGAGCGCCGATGCCCCAGGTTCCGCGGCTGCTTCCGCCTACCGCGCCAGCATCGATGATCCATCGATCGAAGAACGCTGACACGCGTGCGAGGAGTTCCTGGGTCCAGTAAATCAGCCAGCTATAGAACTCGTCGAAGTAAAACTTGTGGCGCAACAGCTCTACGTCCACCGGTTCAGCGGCCCGGTTGCGATAAAGAGCAATCGCCAGCCCACTGCCCAGAATTAACGCGACGATCGCAAGCGCCGGAACAAAGATTACGACTTCCTTTTCGGCTGGCAGTGTGAGGAAGTTTCGCGCGAAAAATGCAAATCCGCCGAGTGTCGCCAGGAGCGCGAGCACAATTAGCGGGATCGTCATTACCGGTGGTGATTCGCGGCTCTCACGCGCAATGTCGCTACGTGGTTTCCCGAAGAAGACGATCACGAGCAGGCGCATCACGTAGAAAGCTGTCAGAAACGCTGTGAACAAGGCGACAGCGAAAATCGGCGTATTGTGTTCGTAGGCGAGTGCAAGAATTGCGTCCTTGCTGAAAAATCCGCTGAACGGCGGGCAGCCGATCAACGCCAGAGCGCCGGCAAGGAACGTAACGAATGTGATCGGAAGTTTCCGGGAAAGCCCTCCCATGGCCCAGATGTTCTGTTCATGATGAAGCACCACAATGACTGAGCCGGCGGCGAGGAAGAGAAGCGCTTTGAAGAACGCGTGAGTAAAAAGATGGAACAGGGCCGCGTCATTTGAAGTGAGACCGACTGCCATCACCATGTAACCGAGTTGCGAGAGCGTGGAGTAGGCCAGGATCCGCTTGATGTCGTTTTGCTGCGTTGCTATTAACGCAGCCATCACTGCCGTGATCGTGCCGACCCACGCAATGATCAGAAGCGCGGTTTGCGAAGCTTGAACGACGAATGCAACGCGGACCAGCATGTAAACACCTGCTGCGACCATCGTCGCCGCGTGAATCAACGCAGAAATTGGCGTCGGACCTTCCATCGCATCCGGCAACCAGACGTGCAGCGGAAACTGGGCCGACTTGCCAACCGCTCCGCAAAAAACCAACAGGGCGGCGATTGTCAGAAATAACGAATGACCGGTTAATGTCGACATCCGCGGCGCGATCTCGGCGAAAACGACAGAGCCGGTCGCCATCCAAACCATCAGGATTCCAATCATGAATCCGAAATCACCAATTCGCGTGGTGATGAACGCTTTGTTGGCCGCGTCCGCAGCGGCGTCGCGATAGAACCAGTGGCCGATCAAGACGTAGGAGGTAAAGCCAACCAATTCCCAGAAGATGAAAAGCATGACGAAATTGTTCGAGAGAACGATGCCGAGCATCGCGAACATGAAGAGCGAGAGCGCCGCGAAATAGCGGGACTTGCCTTCGTCATCTCGCATGTACCCCAGCGAATAGATGTGAATGGCCGCGCCAATCCCGGAAACCAGAACGAGCATCGTCTTGCTCAACTGGTCCAGTGTCAGGCCGAGCGGAACTTGGAAGACGCCGCTGATACGGATCCAAGTGAACTCAGCCGCGGCAACACTTGGCTGTGTAAATATCAAACAACTGCAGGTAAAACTTACGAGCACCGCGGCGATTGAGATCGAACTGCTCAGCGTTTTCCATCGACGCGTGAACAGTGTGATAGCAACAGCGCTAACCAGGGGCGCGAGCAGAATGATCCATGGGAGCTTCATGTTCACGGCCCACTAAATACACGAACGACCCTAAAATTTTCAGAGCTGGAGATCGGCGGGTTCATAATTCCTCGACAGGAGGCGCTCGTATTCCAGCTTGGGGTAATGGCCGAAATTCACGAGCAGGCCCAACTTGCAGTCGGTCGCGCCAAGATAATTCAATACTTGCGCGCGATGCTCATCGCATAATGCAGAGACGGCTTTGATTTCGAGAATGATCTTCTCGTAGCAAACGAAATCTGGACTAAACGTTTGAACCAAAGTGCGTCCGCGATACTGCAATGTTTGCGGAGGTTTCGACAAAAATGGAATTCGTTCGAATTCCAGTTCGATCTCCAGGCACTCGTGATAGACGGGTTCGAGAAACCCGCAGCCCTTATTTTTGTAGACCTCAAAGCATGCGCCAATGATGGAGTAGCTTTCGTCTTTATATATCAACTCCACGTTCTTCCTTTCGTGTCTTTTGGTGTGTTCCGTGGGTTCAACTTTCGCGAGCTCAGAATTTCAAGCTGCTGATGTCTTTTACGTCCGTGGTCTGCCTTGCACGGAATAGGGCAACGAGAAGAGCGAGACCCACCGCTACTTCAGCCGCTGCGACCGTGATGACGAAAAAAACGAAGACCTGCGCGTTGTAATTAGGCAGGCCGTTTGGATCGACACGGAACCGCGAAAAAGCAACGAGCGACAAGTTTGCCGCATTCAACATCAACTCCAGTGACATGAGAATGACGATGAGATTGCGACGCAACATCACTCCTGCGAACCCGATCGAAAAAAGAATACCGCTTACGAGTAGATAATCGCCAAGTGTAGTCATTCTATCGAGGCTCGCGTCTGCTCAAAAGCACGACGCCAATCGTTGCCACCAGCACAAGAACACCGACGATCTGAAACGGCAGATTGTAATTGCTAAAAAGCAGCGCGCCGACGTTCCGAACGTCGTCAATTGTCGATCCAGGCAGCGCTGGAAAGGTTTGGCGAGCCAGTTGAAAGCGACTGACCACAAAAGAAATCTGCATCAACAACACCAGCGCGACGGCGATTCCGCCGGCCGTTGCCAGCCAGTTGATTCGGCGCCTCGTTTCCGCGCGAAGATCGAGCAGCATAATGATGAAAAGAAAGAGCACCATGACAGCGCCTGCGTAAACGAGCACCTGAATGATTCCAAGAAAGTAAGCGTCGAGCGACATGAATAGCGCAGCTAATCCGAGAAACGAAACAACGAGGCTGAGCGCGCTCGCAACAGGATTGCGATTGACGACAACGGCGGCGCCAAACACCAGCATCAATAATGCGAAAATCCAAAACAGAAATGGAGACATTATCGATTGCGGATTGCGGATTGCGGATTGCGGAAAGAAGGGCGAGCCAAGCATCGACGATGGGCATTTGGCATTTAGCAATTGACAATCCTGTTCACTTTTTCTCGTTCCACTTCAGCACGACGCCGTGCATTACTCCGCCGATCTCAAGAAGTTTCTCCTTATCGTGCACCATTTCCGCGCGCGTGAAGCCAGTGATGGCATAATCCTTCCGCAGATAAATCGCCTGTTCGGGGCAGACCTCTTCGCACATCCCGCAGAAAATGCAGCGAATCATGTCGATATCGAATTGCTCCGGATATTTTTCGACTTTGGCAAAGCGATCCGTTGAGGGAATTTCGCCGGGAAGAATCTTAATCGCGCGTGGGGGACAAATGAATTCGCAGAGCTGACACGCGACGCAACGCACACGGCCATCCTCATCCCGCACCAGCGCCGGCGCGCCGCGATAGTGCTCCGGCAGGCTGCTGTCCCATTTTTGCTCGGGATATTGCATGGTGACCTTCGTGCGTCCGAGCAGCATGTTCTTGAAATGCTTAAACGTAATCGCCAGGCCGGCGACGATAGCGGGCAGATACAATCGCTCGCGCCAGGTCAGTCTCGGTCGTGGAACAGTGACGGCCATGATTTGCTAATCTGGGAGCCAAGAATCCGGGATTAAGAATTCTTCGATTCTTCCTGGTTTCGTGGTTTCCAGATTCATACCTTTGGAATGTAAGGAAGAATTGCTGCGACAAGAAAAATATTCACGAGGGCAATTTCGAAGAAGAAAAGCCAGCCGAGCCGCATGAGTTGATCGTAACGAAAGCGCGGCAGCGTCCAGCGGATCCACATGAAAAAGAGAATCACGATAGTCACTTTTGTGAAGAAGACTGCGATGTTGATCAGGCCAAAGATCCACCCGTGTGAGCCGTCGGGAATTCCCGGGAAATGCCAGCCCCCAAAGAATAATGTGACGATTACAGCAGAGCCGGTAATCATTGCGGCATATTCGCCGAGAAAATATAACGCAAACTTCATCGAACTGTATTCGGTGTGGTAACCGCCGGCCAACTCCTGCTCCGCTTCTGGCAAATCGAACGGCAGCCGGTTTGTCTCGGCGAACATTGCAATCATGAACACCAGGAACGAAACAATCATGGGAATCGTGAGCAGCCATTTCCATGGATTTATCCAATCGCCGACAAAAGGTGCGATGAACCATCCGTGCTCAATTTGATAACGTACCACGCTGGTCAGGCGTAAATTTCCAACCAGCATAAAAACCGGGATGACCGAGAGGCCCAGCGAAAGCTCATATGAAAGCATTTGCGCGCTGGAACGGATTCCGCCCAGGAATGGGTATTTGGAGTTCGATGCCCAACCGCCGATCACGATTCCGTAAACACCGAGCGAGGCGATGGCAAATACGAAGAGGATTCCTACGTTGACATCGGCGATCACCATGGGAACACCAAACAGGGTGCTGCCAAACGGAACCACCGCAATCGTGATGATGGCGGGCATTACGGCCAGACATGGCGCGAGCCAATAGTAAAATGTGTTCGCCGCTCGCGGCGTGAAATCTTCTTTCAGCAACAGTTTGAATATGTCCGCGATGGGCTGGAAAAGACCGGCAGGTCCCACACGATTCGGACCCAGCCGGTCCTGAATAAATGCGCTTACGCGTCGCTCGGCGTAAACCACGTAGGAAACCATCGGCAGAATCACCACGAAGAGAATCCCGACAATTTTCAGCAGCGAGGTGATGATGAAAAAAGAATCCATCGCAATCTTATGGCCCTAGTGTGTTCCAACTCCTGGAGCTTTACGGACCTCATGCAGCTGTTGTGGGACGGCGCGGCGCCTTGCCTGGATCGCGACCGCTTGCTCGATTGCTTCTTCATCGCTGGGATGCATCGGCGGCAGCTCTTCCATTTGCAAAATGTGCACGCCGAGGTCGCCGATTTTACTCAAGGTCAACTCGGCGAATTGCGGGACTGTTTCGCTGATCCGGCGAAAAACATCATCCACCGACGAAAGCGAATCGCCTCCACCGACTGCTTGGAGCAAATCACGCAAAATCTCCCAATCATCGCGCGCATTCCCGGGCGGGCGCACCGCGCGATTCAATCGTTGCAATCGGCCTTTGCCGTTGATCATGGAGCCGCGTTTCTCGGCAAAACCGCACGCGGGCAGAACAACGGTCGCTTTTTCGGTCGCCTCGTTCGACAAAACATTCATCGCGATGAGTGCAGGGAGGCGCGCGAGTTGTTCAACGGATATGCCGAGATGCATCGTGTTTTCTTTCAAAATCAGCAGCGCTTTGATTTGTCCGGATCTTACAGCTTCAGCAATCGCCGTGAGTTTCGCACCGGGCTCACATGTCGATCCCAGAATCAAGCGCGCGCCGTTTGTGTTCGGGTTGCGGTCTTCGCTGAGCAAAATGTCATCACCAGGCCCGCGCCGCGGGACGATGTCTATCCACTGCACGCCCAAGGATTCCGCCAATTGCGACGTAAGCCAAAGCTCCTCATTGGTCATGCGGCCGGAAGCGATGATTCCAATTTCATCGCCGGCAAACTGCTTTAACTGAAGCGCCGCGTCTGCGATTGCTCTCGGCCAATCCGCAGCGATCAGATTTCCCTGAGATCGAATCTGCGGCTCGAGCAAACGGTTTTCGGCTTCGAGATATTTGAAGTTCAACCGTCCGAAATCGCACATCCTGCAGGAGTTGACGTGATCGTTTTCGCGCGGTGTCTGCGGGTAAATGACGTCTTCGCGCGTGCCGATGATGGTGTTGCAACCCGTCGCGCAACTGGTGCAGATGCTTTTCGTTTCTTTCAGGAACCAGACGCGCATCTTGAAACGAAAATCAGTCGAGGTGAGCGCGCCGACCGGGCAGATATCGACGGTGTTGAGAGAGTAATTATTTTCGAGCCGCTTGCCGGGATGCGCAGTCAGCACAGTATAACTGCCGCGATCGACAAACCCCAGGACGTCGTCGTGTGCGATCTCCTGACAGAAGCGGATGCACCGTGAGCAGAGTATGCAGCGCTCATCATCAAGCGTGACCCGCGGCCCGAGCACTACGTTCTTGGGTTTCTTGACTTTGTTCTCGAGAAATCGTGATTTGGAGGTGCCGAAATCGACACTGAACTCCTGCAAACGGCATTCGCCAGCCTGATCGCAAATCGGGCAATCGAGCGGATGATTAATAAGGAGGAATTCCATTACACCGCTCTGACATTCCTTCACCAGGGGCGAGTTTGTGCGAACCGCCATGCCTTCGGACACATCCTGAGCGCAGGAAATCTGCGGACGGGGTATCCAGTTGATGATCGGTTTGCCGTCGGCGCCGAGCTCGGGCTTGCGATCCGGGCCGAGCCTCGGGAAGCCCATTTCGATCAAGCACATTCGGCAATTGCCCGGCGAGCTCAGCTTTTTGTGATAGCAATAACGTGGAACGAAAACGCCAACTTGCGCGCATGCCTCGATGACGCGGGTGCCTTTCGGAGACTGATGCCACACGCCGTCAATCTGGACGTTGAACAGCGGAACTGATGATTCTTCAGGCATAGGGAAATCTGGATTTGTTCTGTATTTCCATTCCTGGTTTCCTGGTTTCCAAATTCTTCTAAATGGTTCCTTTTGCTCCGGCTTTTTCCCAGCCGGGATCGTGCGCCATTGGAACTGTAGGGATCGATTCTTCCTGGATTAATTC
>CATPBS010000234.1 GCA_955652715.1 uncultured Candidatus Udaeobacter sp. | reverse complement strand
GGCGATCACCGGGTATCCGCCCCAAGACCTGGTCTTCAAGTCGCGCTTCGTTCCGGAGAACTTTGCGGTGTTGGAGAAACTGCACGCTCGCATCGGAGAAGCGCCGTTGCTGGTCGGGTTCGTTGATCGTAACGACGGCCGAGGCAAACCGTTCTGTAACGCCGCTGCTCTGCTCGAGCGGGGCAAGCCGATCCGCAAAAGTTGCAAGTCCCTTTTGCCCACCTACGACGTTTTCGACGAGGAGCGTTACTTCCAGCCGGCCAGCCGCGTCGAGCCGGTTGATGTCCTGGGAAAAAGAATCGGCGTGACCATTTGTGAGGATATTTGGACAGAACATTACCTGCCGCGACCGCTCTACGACGTCGAACCCGTGCGCAGTCTGGTCGAGCAAGGCGCGCAGATCATCGTCAATCTAAGTTCCTCGCCGTTTAGCTTGCATAAACCAGCGGTCCGCTACGAAATGGTGGCGGGGCTCGCACGAGCATATCAACGGCCAATCTGTTACTGCAATCTGGTCGGCGGCAACGATCAGCTGGTGTTTGATGGCAATTCGATCGCGGTGAATGCCGCAGGCAAATTGATCGCGCAACTCGCGGCGTTTCGTGAAGAAGAGAAAATTGTCGATACGGATTCAACCTCGGCGATTGAATTCCAAGAAGGCAAAACGCCGGAGGAGCTTTTCGCTGCGCTTTCGCTGGGAGTTCGCGATTACTTCCGCAAATGCAATTTCCGTTCGGCGGTGATCGGCCTTAGCGGCGGAGTCGATTCTGCGGTCACGGCTGTCGTTGCGGTCGATGCCTTGGGAGCAGAAAATGTGACGGGTGTTTCCATGCCTAGTCCTTACTCGTCGCGTGGGAGCATTGATGACGCGCGGGCCCTCGCGCGTAATCTCGGAATTAAATTTCTCGAGATTCCGATCACCGACGCGTTCAGCGTGTTCAAATCACAGTTCAAAGAAATTTTTAAAGGTCTGCCCGAAAACGAGACTGAAGAAAACATGCAGCCGCGCCTGCGCGCGATGACATTGATGGCCCTCTCAAACAGGTTTGGTCATCTTGTGCTTAGCACTGGAAACAAGAGCGAACTGGCCGTCGGCTATTGCACCATCTATGGCGACATGGCAGGCGGTCTGGCCGTAATCAGCGACGTGCCGAAAACGATGGTTTGCGAACTGGCGCGCTGGATAAACCGGGAGCGCGAGATCATCCCAAGATCGACAATCGAAAAAGCGCCGAGCGCGGAGTTGAAACCAAACCAAAAAGACCAGGATACTCTGCCGCCATATGAAATTCTCGATCAGATCTTGCAGCTTTACGTGGAAGAGAATTTGAGCGCGCGCGACATAATCGCGCGCGGATTCGATAAGAAGACAGTGCGCTGGGTGCAGCGACGCGTTGATCTCAACGAATACAAGCGCGAGCAGGCCGCGCCCGGCTTGAAGGTAACGAGCCGCGCTTTCGGAATCGGTCGCAAGATGCCGATCGCACAAAGATACGTCGATTAAACACGTAAGTAGGGAGCCATGCTAGAGAGTATGGACAGCGCAGCTCGCTGTCCATACGAACTCTGGAATAGAAGTGCACCGTGCAGGAATCGAACCTGCAACCCAGTGATTAAGAGTCACTTGCTCTGCCAATTGAGCTAACGGTGCAAGTGGTGCCTTCTCAGCCTACTTTAGCATGAACGCGTGAATTTTGTGCTTGCAAAATCGATAGCAGTTTCAGTAGCCTCGTATCGTTCTGTTGTCATTGGCCCGTGAAAGATCGCAAATTAAATCATCCCAGTACGATGCACAACGATCCGAGCCGTTGCGGCGACTGCGGTTTTCGTTCTCTTGCTGGCCACGGCTACCGCGGCGACGACGAACGTCATCTTTAGTTTTGCGGAGCATGATGGCGAATACGCCGACACCGATTTGGAGACGGACAGCGCAGGTAACATTTACGGCACGACAGTGCTCGGCGGGGATTTTGGAGGTGGCACAGTTTTTCAGCTCAGCCCTACCCCTAATGGCTGGATGCACACTGTGCTCTATAGCTTCACGGGTGGCGCCGATGGAGGCGAACCGTACAAAGGAGTCACACTCGATCGCGAAGGTAACCTATACGGCACAGCAGTGACCGGTGGATCAGGTAGCTGTGAAGGCGGCTGCGGCGTGGTTTACAAGCTGACGAGGTCCGGAGGGACTTGGGCCCAGACCGTAATTTATGCGTTCACCGGCGGAGATGATGGCTCTGGGCCCGGCGCAAGGGTGACGGTGGATCGGAGGGGCAATGTCTATGGAATGGCTCCCACCGGTGGCGCGTATAGCTTAGGCACCATTTACCAACTCCATCCGGTACCAAGTGGAGCTTGGATCTTTCAGGTCATTCACGCTTTTACGGGCGGCGCGGACCGAGCTACCGGTTCGGCTGGAAGGATGATTTTGCGCCACGGCCGCCTCTATGGCGCGGCGACCGCTGGCGGCACGTATGGGAGTGGAGTGGTTTTCGAGCTCACCACGAGAGGGGATTTCAGGACGATTTATTCCTTCCAAGGCCAACCCGACGGGAGTTTTCCCTACGGTGCGCTGCTTTTCGATCGTTCAGGTAATATTTACGGAACCACGTATTACGGTGGGACCTAACGGTATTGGCGCTGTTTACAAGCTGTCACCGCGGCCAGTCGGCGAATGGGAGGAGAACGTAATTTATAGCTTCCAAGGTGGAACGGACGGCAATAGCCCCATCAGCAATCTCGTCTTTGACACAGCTGGCAATCTCTATGGAACTACGAGTGAGGGTTGTTTGGGCAGTGGCACCATCTTTGTGCTAAGTCCCGTTGGCGGCGGTCAGTGGACTGAGACTGTAGTTCATCCCTTCCAAGGCCCTCCGGATGGCGCGTTTTCCTATAACGGGATGGTCGTCGATCGCCTCGGAAACTTTTACGGCGCCACCGTTCATGGAGGCGAAAACGATGACGGATGCATTTACAAGTTCACGCCCTGATTGCGGAGAGGCCTGGTTAAAAACTGCAATTTGGCGAGTCGAGAGTGTTCTTAGCGTCTGCAGCAGTCGCTATCCAGATCACCGCGATATATTTTAGCGGGAGCGCAGCGCAGCGGTACCCTCAGGCCTTCGATACGCGTCAGTGATCGCCTCGAAGAGCGTCGGGATGTGAACTCAGCAGCCAGTAATCGCGTGACGCCGGTTTAACAGAATTTCGGCCAACAGAGAAATCAAGCTTGCGTGTGACGGACGTAATGCCTCTCGACTCCTTTCGGGAGCAGGCGTTTGCGGCCGCGTTGCCGTCGCCGTGCGAGGATCGCGCGACCGCCTTTGGTCTTCATCCGGGCACGAAAGCCGTGCTGACGTTTACGTGTCCGCTTGGATGGCTGGTAAGTGCGTTTCATTAAACCGGGAAATGGCTACGGCGCGATTGGAGAGCGGTTACAGTAGGAGTGAGCAAAGCATTGTCAATTGCGCGGCGCGCCTTAGCCGTCGATCTTCAGTCCGAGATTGCCAGCGCATCTGATTCTTGACATAAACAACACAAACCATGAGCGAGAATGTCGTAATCGAGCCAGCAACCGAGGCCGACCTGGACGAATTGTCGGAACTGCTGGGCGGATTGTTTGCTCAGGAGAGCGATTTTCGACCGGACAAGGACAAACAGCTTCGTGGGTTGCGGCTCATTTTCGAACAGCCCAGTCGCGGGCGCGTTTTCGTCCTGCGACGTGACGGCGCGATTGTGGGCATGATCAATCTGCTCTTTACCATCAGCACAGCCGAAGGCGGCTTCGTCATCCTGCTCGAGGACCTGGTGGTCCATAAACAATTCCAGGGCCACGGCTACGGATCAAAGCTTCTCAAGCACGCCATCGATTTCGCGAAAAAGAAAAACTTTCTCCGGGTTACGCTCTTGACTGATCGGCCTGAAAACGTCGCACAGGAATTTTTCCGGCGTCACGGGTTCGTTGAATCATCGATGATTCCTATGCGTCTGTGGATTGCGCCGCAACAGAATAGTGATCAGTGACGTAATCGCGCTGTGGCTTTCAGTGGCTTGTCCTGCTGGCCAACGTGCTTAGTTGCGTTGCGAGGCGTTTTTTGAATTCTGCGCGAAACTGAATTTCATCGACAGCTTTGGCCACTGCGGAAGCGCTTGCCGGCGGCAAATTATTTTTGGCGTAACTTTTCAATTCATCGGCACGCGAGTTATCGGAGAAAAAGGTGAGCAGACTGGGTACGTATGTGTTCGCGCCGAGCGCATCGGTCTTGGCGAGCAACGCTTTCATATTTGCCTTCGCAAATTCCCACGCGATGTCCGGGTGGCCGCTATCGCGCGCGACGAGCGGGACCAGAAATACCGCGCGGCTGGTGGGCAGCTCGTCTGTAAGCGCAATAGCAAGCGTCTTCTTCACGAGCTTGGGATCAGTGGCGCAAGCTAGCGCGGTGTAGTAATTTTGTTTTTCCTCAATGCTCGTCGTTTTCAGACCGAGTTCGTGCTGCTTCGTCCAAGTTTTTTCGTCGGCATAACGCCCGACGATTGCAAAAACTGGCGCGCGCAGATCGGGCGGAAGCGATGCTGGGTTTGCGAGATATTTCTCGAAACGTTCGCGACAACCCGCGATGATTTCGGGGTCATTTAAATCTCCGAGAGCGTCGATCAAACTCGCGCGCAAGCTCCCATCAGTGGACCGCTCGCCTTCTTTGGGTTCCCAGCCAAGCGTGTCGAATGTTGGACGCAAAAGCGACCGAGCATAGCGTTGAAACTTCTCACGCTCGGGATTCCCGACGAGCAGGCCGTTGATGAAATCCAGCACATTGATGATCTGTTCGCGCTCCGCAAGGTCAGTGGAAGCGGGCAATTTCTGAACCAATCCGAAATAGACCGAGACGGGCGCGCGATCGGCTTGAACCAATGCCCACGCATCGCTTAGAAGATTAACGCGATCTTCAACGCTCAGCTTCGGCAGAGCTTGTAGCAATAAATTCCAGGATGGCTCATCGTATTCGACTCGATAATTTCCAGCGCCGTCTACATTCAGCTTAAGCGCGCGATCTGCGGGAATGTCCTCCAGAATGTGTGTCTTGCTGGTCATCAACAAAGTCGTCGGTGCTTCTCCGAAGACCGAGTATGTCAGTGGGATTTTCCACTCGAGGGACGGTGCGTTTTTGAAATTCACCGTGAAACGATCCTGAGTGAGCCGGGCCTTTCCATCCGCTTCGCGCTTAACTTTCACGAGCGGAAATCCGCGCTGCTCCGTCCACCCAGCTGCGATCTCGCCGACCGGTTTTTTCGAAGCTTCCGAGAGCGCATTCCACAAATCCGCAGTGGTCGAGTTCGAAAATTTATGCGCGGCGATGTACCGGCGAATTCCATCACGGAAAACATCTTCGCCAAAAAAACTCTCCAACATCCGGAGAAACGATTGGCCCTTTTTGTACGTGATGTCATCGAAAGCGCCGGTGGCTTCCGCCTCCGTTGCGATGGGCTGCTGAATCGGATGCGTGGTCGATCTTGCGTCGCCTTCCATCGCTTGCTCTTTGGCAATACCGGCGCGACGGGTGGGATCGCGCGGCAAATTGCGTCGCAACCAGACCTCCCATTTTGGATTAAAATGCGCCGTGCATTTGGTGCCCATCCATGAGGCGAAGCCTTCATTGAGCCAGAGATTGTCCCACCAGGCCATGGTCACTAGATCGCCAAACCACATGTGCGCCATCTCGTGCGCGAGCACCTCATAGATATTTTGCTTCGTCTCTGCGGAAGAATTTTTCGGATCAAACAGTAGCGCAGACTCGTAATAAGTGATTCCACCCCAGTTTTCCATCGCGCCACCGAAACCACCCGGCAGAGCGATTTGATCCAGCTTCGGCAATGGATACGGCACGCCGAAATAGTCATTGTAGTATTGCAAAATCTGGGCCGTTGCTTCGAGCGCGTAGCGGCCCAGTTCTGCTTTGCCTTTCGTTGCAATCACACGAATCTGCGTTGGGCCACTTCGCGATTCTATGAGATCGAGATCGCCAGCAACGAAGACGTTCAAATAGCTCGACATCGGGGGAGTCGCGACAAACCGCACGTCTTTCCCACCTGCAATTTTTCTCTCGCTCTCGATCGGTATGTTCGAGACAGCGACCCAGTCTTCCGGAATAACCACGGTCAATTGAAAACGGGCACGAAAAGCCGGTTCGTCCCAGCAAGGGAAAAACCGGCGGGCATCGGTGGCTTCAAACTGCGTTCCGAGCATGATCTTCTTCGTTGCGCTTCCCTGCTCTTGATAACGCATATAGAAGAGTCCCTGCCCCTGCTGATTGATTTTCCCAGTAAAACCGAGCGCGAGGGTGTGATCTCCCGGCGCAAGCTCCGACGGCAATGCGAGAGTGAGCAGTTCCTTTTCCTCGTCGATTTTAATTGCAGATTTGGGCAACGCTTTGCCATCGAGAGACGCCTCTGCAATCTCGAGCTCGAGAGCATTCAGCACCAAAGAACGAACTGGACTGCGCACATTCAGTTTCACCGTTTCCGTCCCAGTGAACGTCAGCTGGCTGAGAATCGGAACAACTCGAATGGAGTAATCCGTCGGAACGACTTCTTTCGGCAGCTTTCCGGGTGTGTCCTTAAAACTGAACGGCCTTTCCGCATTCATGATGGCGGGAAAGATAATGGAACATAGAGCCGCGGAAAAAAGAAACGGAGCGCGCATTTCTCGCACTAAACAAAGCGCGCCGAAGTTTGCATCTGTCTTCTGTAGTGGCAGCCGTGCCGGCTGCATTTCTTGTGAAGCGCGGGTCAATACGCCCGCCTCTACAAGGAAGAAAATTCTATTGCACAACCAGCACCAGCAGCAATTGTCCGCTTCCGATTTGCGGACCTTTGATGACCAACGGGCTGCGCTTGCTTAGCTTGGCATCTGTTTCAAGTAAGAGCTCTTTTTCTTTATAGAGTTTCAGGTTCAACAGGTAGCTCGCCTCACTCTCGCCTCGCGCGTCAACGTGCAGCCCAAAAAATTTACTGGTTGCAAGCCAATCTTCCTGGCCGGTCTTGAGTATCTTTTGCGATTGGCCGATCACCTGAAACTGGTTGTAACCGAAAAACTTTTTCAGTGATCCTTCGATTCGAGTCAATTGCGAGGGAATCGGTTGTGGTTGTGCGACATTTTCCGCGATGACAAGTCCACTCCAGACCGTCTGTGCACCTTGCAGCTCGGGCGTCGCGATGACGACAAGGCCGATAATAGGAATTAAGAACGCCGGCAATCGACCCATGAACGGTTATTTGGCCGCATAATCGGCCGGCAAACTTTGCAATCCCTCTGTCCAAAGCACCGTCACGCGGTCCTGTTTTACCTCAAAGATTGAGACGGTCGCATTTGGGCTGACGACCGGATCCACACGGGCGTTTAGAATTTGGGTAAGGTATTGTGACCCCTCACTTGGATTTTTGTCGTGCATGACGAGAACGGTACAAACTAAAAACACAGCGAGCGACACACTACCCGTCCACAACAGACGAGGAATCGTCCACCACGTGGAGCTTTCCATGCGGCGGCCGCCAGAGACCCGAGAGGGCCCGCCACTTTCCTGCGCGATTCTTTGGCGGAGTTGGTGGCTAAAAAGGTCTTCGTTCGTTAGTGTGCGGACGCCCAGCTCATCTTTCAGAAGCTGGCGAAGTTTTCTTGCGCCCGTTTTTTCAGCTTCAGCGGCAGCTTTGTCGGGGAGCGAGCCTTCGAATTCCGATAGTTCTCGCCCGCTGAGCTGACCGTCGAGCCATGCGGTCCATTTTTCCTCAAACGTTTTCATAAACGTCCCTCAATAGATTTTGCAATTTCTTGCGTGCATAAAACAGACGCGACATCACCGTGCCGATGGAGCATCCCAGAGCTTCGGCGATTTCGTGATATTGCATGTCTTCGAGCTCCTTCATCAAAATGACGGCGCGCTGTTCGGGCGAGAGCTGGGCGATCGCTTTCTCGATCCGAGCCCGAATTTCCTCGCGTTCCATTATCTCGTACGGCAACGCTTCCGCTTTGGGAACAGTTTTGGATGCCGGCTCAACTTGCCTCAACTGAGTCGCGTCATCGAACTCGGCACCTGCGCCTTTCACGTGCTTTTTGCGCAACCAGTCGATCGTGACGTTCATAACGATCCGATAAATCCAGGTGTAAAAGGACGAGCGCCCGCGAAAGCGCTTAATTGACTTCCATGCTTTAAGGAAGCTGTCTTGAGCCAGATCCCAGGCGTCCTGCTCACTATGGACCATGTTGTAAATCATGCTAAACACACGTGTACGATAGCGGGTTACAAGCTCGTCGAATGCCTCGGTATCACCGGCCTGGCATCGTCTCACCAAGTCTAATTCCGATACATCGGCCTGAGCCGGAGTCGCTTCCGTTTGCATGATTGGACGGAACCCGCCCTCATTTCATTCAACTGCGATAACCTTCGGACCCGAACCGGCGACGCCACTCGCAGCGGTATTCGCCCATCAGGGCAATAATGCCGTCCCGCACTCGAAAGAGTCGCTGCTGCAGTACCGCATGTTGCGAACGGGTGATCTGCCTGGCGGGTTTTCGCAGTTGGGCCGCCGCCTCTATTGAAATGGTGATGGCCTTCAAGGCGCGCTTTAAATACGCAATCGTCATCCCGATTTCATCGAGGTTATCACCACTCAATGCTGCTGCCAGCTTGGCACTGGCCAGCGCAGCGTGTGTAGCCAGTTTCACCGCTGCCGGTTCGTTCTGGAGCGAAGCATTTTGATCGAACAGTTGATCGATCCAAATGGTGAGGCCTAAGGCAGCGCGATACAGGTCATGGTCCTCGAACACCTCTGCCGACCTGCTTGTATTCTCGATGGCCCCCTCGTCGTCTTCGGCCACACCCTCGTCCAGCAATGCGTCGACTTCCGCGCTCCAATCTTTGGCATCCAACAGCTGCGTCCAACCCATCTCGCGGGCGATGATCTCGTCGCGCTCAGGATCATCAAGATATGTCTCAAGTAATTGCATGTACTTTTCGGTCTTGCCGTCCTGCTGCTGAAGGAAACGCTCCCACTCGTACTCATCCCAGATGCGTTCAGGCTCACCCTCGTAATCAGCCATATCGAACTAAACGCGAGCTTCGGTGTGAGCGCAAAATTTTTTGCTATCGGCTTTGCTTCCTCACGGCGAAATCCTCCGAGCGCCGGTGGTTGCATCAGAGATGTTCATGGCTAGGTTCGTCGGCCGTGACCAAGCGCGCTGTATCGTGGGGTCTTCTAGTCTTGTTGATTGCGTTTTTGCTCTCCGCCTGTGCCTCGTCTGGCGATGAAGCAACCACCAGTGGGTCCACCTCTCAATCTACTGCGACTGTTCCTGGAGAAAAAATGTCCGACGACGGACGCTATGCTCCCGGGCCGCTTGGCTCCAGCGGAAGCGTACACTGGTGATCTGGCGGCCGCTGTCGCACAATTGTAGCGGCGATCTGCGACCCCGTCTCTGCATGTGGGAATTGTAGGATTACCTTTCGGCGCTCATAGAGCGCCGCTACCACTCAGCGCCCGTTTACAAAATACAGCAGCGCTTCGTAAACGCCGGCGCCATGATCTTTTTGCGCGACGTAACCGCCGGCGTTGCGCACGGCATCTTGTACTTCCTGAATTGCGTTGCCTGGGCAGGACGGCATCGCAGCGACTTTTCCGTCCAACATCGAGATATCGTTGTGATGATCGCCCGAAGCGAAAATATTCTCGCGCGGAATTTCCAGCAGGCGCGCCAGCTCGGCGAGCGCCGCCCCTTTGTGATAGTCAGCGTGACAAAACCGCAGATAGACCGTGTTGCGCTGGTAGTCCAAGTTCGGATGACCGGCTCGGGCTCGTTTGATAAATTCGATGATGCGCTCCATCTCTTCATCGTTCTCTGCGATAAGCCCCTCGAGGCGCTCGGCCTCGTAAATAAGGCGCGCCTTCGTTTTTCGGTTCACAAAATCCACGACCTGGGCCAGGACGGAGTTAGCCGAAGAAAATAACTCGGCGTGATCGCGCGCACAGCGTTCGTTCCAGTCGCCAAATGGCTCCCATTTATCTCCGTTTTGGCCGGGACGAAAAACATCTCGCTCAGTCGTGAGGATGAAGTCCGGCCGGATGGGGACTGCGAAATCGGCGAGCCCGGATTCGAGCAAATCAGCGGAACGACCCGTGTTAATTGCCCAGATCGCGCCGGCATTCTGCAATTCGCGAATCAGATCCATGCACTGCGTGTCGAGAACTGGCTCGCTGACGCGGGACACCAGCGTACCGTCGAAATCGATGCTGAGCAGCTTGATCGGTGAATGCATTCAAGAACAATTTAGGAATTGATTTCCGACACGCAATGCGTCGATTGATTTCAGGAGCTAAGATTGACAATGAAATCGGCCTACGAACTGGCGCTGGAACGGCTGGAGAAGGCGTCGCCGTCGCTCACGCTCACTGACGATCAGAAAAAACAACTCGCAGAAATCGATTCTACTTATCGCGCAAAAATCGCTGAGAAAGAGCTTTTCCTCAAAGAGCAGGTTAGACAGGCGCAAGCCGCTGGCAAACTCGAAGAAGTGGAATCACTGCAAAAGCAACTTGCGTCAGAGATCCGACGATTACGGGAGGACAGCGAAGCAAAGAAGGAAAAACTGCGCTCGAGCTTCGCAAAGCTGTAGCCGCGTCTCTGTGAGACGCGCGCGCGTGATGCAAACACCTGTGC